>JBBIMN010000118.1:0-7335 GCA_037444385.1 Acidobacteriota bacterium
TCTTCCGCCTCTTCAAGCGTCAGATAGCCCCGCAAGACCGCGCCTATTGGGAAAAGCAACTCGAAACCCAGCGCAACGCAATCCAAACCCTCACCGCCAAAATCATGGCCCTCGAAGCCGAGATCAACCACAAGGTCTACCAGCTCTACGGCCTGACCGACAGCGAAATCAAGATCGTGGAAGAGAGAAGTTGACCGCGGCGTTGGTCTATAATGGGGGACGAACGGCGAACCCCCAGCGGGGCTTGCCGCCGCCAGGGAGGCGGAAATGGCCAACATGACAAAGGGAAAGAGCCCGTTTTACCCCGGCCAGCCGGTACCGGTCGAGCTGTTCGTGGGCCGCGCCGAGCAGATTGATAGGATCGTCCAGCGGGGGGTCGGCCAAGTCGCGCTCGGCAAACCGATGGCGCTATTCATTCAGGGCGAATACGGCATAGGAAAGAGTTCCATCGCCAATTTCACTCAATGGGCGGCGGAGCGCGACTATTATTTGTATTCCATCTATGCGCCGCTTGGGGGGTGCTCAAGCCTGACGGACGTGGCCCAGGCGATCCTGGAGGGCGTCGTGCGCTCGGGTGCCTTGGACCCTCGCCGCCTTGAGAAGATGGGAAACCTGCTTGCAAAGTATATGGGGAAGCAGGAGCTTTTCGGCCTCTCGATTGATTTCGAGGCGCTTAAGAAGGATTCGCCTGGGCTCTCCACGCCATTCGGGCTTCTCTCTTTCCTTATGCAGGTATGGAAGCGGTTGAGGGAGGATGGGACGAAAGGGATATACCTGGTTCTTGACGAAATCAACGGAATCACGGCCAACCCTGAGTTTGCCCACTTCATCAAAGGCCTGGTGGATACCAACGCAGCCGCGCGGGAGCCCTTGCCCCTGCTGTTGACGTTGTGCGGGGTCGAGGAAAAGCGGCGGGAGATGATCCGCGCCCATCAGCCGATTGATCGCCTATTTGATCCGATTGACGTCGCGCCTATGAACGCCGAGGAGGGGAAGGAATTCTTCAGGCGGGCTTTTAGGTCGGTCCAGATTGAGGCCGAAGATGAGGCGCTGGACGCCATGGCTCACTATTGCGCGGGCTTTCCAAAGATTATGCACCTCGTAGGGGACGCGGCCTACTGGCGGGACAAGGATGGAAAAATAGATAATGAAGACGCGATTGGCGCCGTGCTTACGGCCGCTGACGAGGTTGGAAAGAAATACGTTGATCAGCAAGTATACAAGGCACTGCGTAGCAAGGACTACCACGCGATTCTCTCCAAGATCGCCAAGATGGGCCCGGACGCGATGAGTTTCACCAAGAAGGAGGTTGAGGCGGGCTTGAACGAACAGCAACGAAAGAAGCTGAACAACTTCCTTCAAAGAATGAAGAAGTTGAAAGTCTTGCGATCCGGCGAAGTGGCCGGAGAGTACCTCTTTAACGTGAGGATGGTCCGCCTTTATATTTGGCTACAGGCGACGCTCCAAAGGGCATGAACTGGGAAGCGGCATCCAACAGATATCTCGGGACGCAACACCTATTTCGCCTCTGCCTTTTTCTTTCGGTTCGGTGGTGTTCGCCGCTTCTGTCATCTCTCATCCATCATCTTCTTTGGCGGCGTCGTATCGAACAAACCTTGGAGCTGTTCGTTCACGTCCTGGGAAGTAAGCGTGGAGCCTTCAAGGGAGGATATTTCCTGCTGGGAAAGGTCGAGCTTTGGCGCGAAGACCTTCTGGTGAAATAGGCGGCAGAACTCTTTCGCCGTGGCCGTGGCGTCCTCGGAGGCGTTGACGCGAAAGCGCGAGAGCACCGCTCCGTTCGGCCCGTCGAGGCCGCCTTGCAGCCCGCCCGTGGCCGTCTGCTCCACGACAACGCGAAACGGCCCCTGGCGAAGCGAAAGGCGCGGCGAGCCTTTGAGAAGCTCCGCGGCTTTTGACGCTGCCGCTCCGCCCGACGCCGTTATGGAGCAGGGGAGTGCCAGCCCGAAACGGCGCACCATGCCGGGGTCCCGTTCCATCAGATCCGAGAGGGTTTCGTTCTCTCCGGCCTTGTCGCCAAGGCTCCCGTAGGCTTTCGCTTCAAGCGCGAGAAGTTGGGAATGAAGCAGCGCGGCCTCGGCCGGAAGATTTTTTCCGGCCTCCCGCAAAGCATCGAGCGCTCCTTTGGCGTTGCCCCTCTCCAGCCTGGCGGCGCCGAGGCAGAACAGGATGTACGGACTTTCGCGTTCGGTCGTTGGGCCGGTGCGGCGCAGAAGCTTCAACGCCTCCTGCTCAACCACGCCGGGGCCGATCACTCCCGGCAAAAATGCCTCCCCGCCCGGACAGACAAATACGCTTCTTGGAGCGAGCTGGCGCAGCGTGTCGGCAAGGTATCCCCTGTCCATAATGATTCTCGCTCCCCGCCTGCCCGCGGACCACGCCTCTCCACTTTCCCAAAGGCGCCTTAGCCACAGGAGAGGGGCGTCGCGCCAGGCGCCGCAGGACATCTCTTCGGAGACGCGCTCCAAATCGTCCAAAAGCATCTGCCTGTAAAAAAGGAGCGATGACGCAACCCACAACTGGCGCTGCGACGAGTGGCCGCCGTGGCGGTCGGGCCGGTCCACCACGCGGCGGGCCAGATCGAGCGCCGGGGCGGTGTATCCAGCCGAGGAAAGCAGCGCCGCGGTCAGCGTCTGGCGAAGGTTCCAGTTGTCGAGCCCGATCAGAGGGAGGCTGTGATAGGCCCACGCCTGCATCTTCTTCGCCGCGTCAAGCGCCTCGGGGAGACGCTCCTCCATCAGATACAAATCCACAAGGTCCGCCCACGGGTTGCTTTCGCTGCCGGCGCTGAAGTACCGCGCCGACTCGATGTAGAGCTGCTCCGCCTCCTGAAACCGGCCGAGCGCCTTGGCCGACTCCGCCTTGTTTCGGAGGAAGGTGCATTCGAGGCCGCCCTTCGAACTCTTCGCCCGCTCGCAAAGCCTCGCGTGATCATCATAGGCCTCTTGAGGGTGGCCGGTCTCCGAATCCAGCGCGCCAAGGGCGTTCAGGGCGAAGAAGACCTGGTTTTCGTCTTTCGACGCGAGCCCTTCGGCGATCTTTTGTCTCGCCTGCCTCTCCTTGTCCAGCTTCATCAGCGGCCACGCCTCTTCCGCCTCCTGTTTTGGCGAAAAATAGCGGTTGTAAGTTTCGAGAAGTTGAATCTCCTCTTTGTACCGCTCCATGCGTTCGCAGACCCGTGACAATTGCCACAAGGTGCGCGCGTAGAAGCGCCAGGGGGTCCCTTCGCCCCAGTCGTAACCATAGCGCGATTCCAGCGTCGCCTTCCCCTGGTTCAGATAGTAATAGGCTCTCGGCAGGTCTCCCTCGGCCTCGTAATAGGCGATTCCGGCCACCAGGCCAGCGGCGAAGGAGCTTGGATGTTTGGCGAGATACTCCAGCGCCTTTTCCCGCGCTTCGATGGGCTGTTTCTGGGAGTAGAGAAGGTCAATGAAAGTTTGCTCTTCGGGCGCCGGCTGGTACTCCTTCGCCGCAGTCTGAGCGCCAATGGCAACGGAGCATAGCAGCAGAACAGAGAGCGCCAGCGAGCGCCCCGCCGCCGAACGGGCGAACATCCGGCCTCCACCCTCGGATTTAATCACAGAGGGCGAGACTGAAGGGCCGGCGGTTCTGAGTCGCGAGACTTGAGTCTTCAGTTTAATCTCCTTTACTCCTCCGCCTCGTTGTCTCCGCGTGGATCCGCCCATCTTTGCCTCTGCGTCCTTCTATGATGAGCGCGGCGCGCGGATGATATTACATCTCCTATCGTAATATGGTTCGGCTGAGTTCCTCGATGGGGCCTTTGAGGCACTCGCGAATGATCTCCGCTGGAGGCGGAGCGCCCGGCCCAAGCTCCATCCTGTGGCCGAAAACGTATTTCGCCAGCCACGTGACATCCTCCGCCGATACGAAATCCCTGCCCTTGAGAAGCGCGGTGACTTTCAGCGCCGGGACGATGAGCACGAGGCTTCTCGTGGAAATCCCCTGCACGACCTGGGGGTGAGCCCGCAGAGCGCGCGCAAGGTCAACGAGACAGGCATGGATCGCCGGGGCAACCGTAACGCCGCCCTCTATCGCCCCCCTCGCGCTCACGACCTCGTCGCGAAAGACGGCCGGCAGCGTGGTGGCGTCAGGTTCCTCGCGCCGCTCCACCCGGGTCTCAAGCACTCGGAGCTCCGCCTCGCGGCTGATGTAATCCATCCTGATCTTGAAGAGGAAGCGGTCGAGCTGGGGCACCGGCAGTGGATAGGTGCCGGCCACGTCCCTCGGGTTCTGCGTCGCTATCACGAAAAATAGCGCGTCCAGAGGATATGTAACGTTGTCAACCGTCACCTGTTTCTCGGCCATCGCTTCGAGCATGGCCGCCTGGACCTTCGGAGAGGTGCGGTTGATCTCGTCGCCCAAAAGGACGTGGGTGAAGAGCGGGCCGGGGCGGAAGTTGAAGGCTCCGCTGTCCGGGTCGAAGACCGAGACACCGGTGATGTCGGACGGGAGCAGGTCGGGAGTGAACTGGACGCGCCTGAAGGCGGGGAAGGCGTCCCTCTGCCCGTCATGGACCGAGCCGCCAAGCGCCTTCGCGAGCACCGTCTTGCCGGAGCCGGGATAATCCTCGAGAAGCACGTGGCCGTCGGCGAAGAGCGCCACGAGCACCAGGTCAATCACCTCGTCGCGCCCCAGCACGGCGCGGCGCAGCCGCTCCCTGATCCGCCGAATCGTCTCGGCGGCGGCGGCGAGGCTTTCGTTGTTCGGGACTTCAGCCAGCGGGTCGCTCATGCGAGTTCTCCTTATTTGACGAACCACCACGAAACCGGGTTCAAGATGCCCAGCCAGCGGCGAAGCCCTCCTGTTCCCGCTTTGTATTCGGCGACTACATTCTTGAGCAGGCCCAGGCACTCCTTCGGCTCCGGTTCGCCGTGCTGAGGGCCAAGCGCGCGCCGTATGGCCCTTGCCGCGAGCGGCTGGAAAGAGGGCGACAACCCGCGGGCCTCGCGCGCGAATTCCTCCGGCGGCTCGCCGAATTGGCGCTTCAGCCCGATCTCGCACAGGCGGTCCAGGGCGGCGCGGTAGCAGAGGCGCGGCGCCTTCGCGGGACGGCAGGCGAGCGGAACATAACGCCTCCATAGTTTCACGCCGTATGAGGCCGGCAACGCCAGCGCCGCGAGCCAGAGCAGAAGCAGCAGTAGTGCCCGCGCCAGCGCCTTGAGAAGAGGAACGATGCTGTTCTGCGGCTGCTCCGGTGGCGGCGGAGGAGGAGGCTTGTCCTGCATCGCCATCTCTCCGAGCATCTGCTGAAGGCCCTGATCGGGCGCCTCCTCTGGTGGCACCAGGCTCTTTTCGGGCGTGATGTCCAGAGGCATCCACCCGACGCCTTCAAGGCAAATCTCCGGCCAGGCGTGGGCGTCCCTCGAACGGACCATGAGAGAGGCGCCGCCGCCGCGAAATGACGCCTGTACGGCGTAACCCGCCGCGACCCTGGAAGGCACTCCGGCCGCCCGGTACAAGAGGCAGGCCGCGTGGGCGAAATGGACGCAGTGGCCCGTAAGGTCCCCGAAGAGAAAATCGGCGACCGGGTCTTGCGATTCAGCGTGCTTGGAGGAGAGGCTGTAGGTGCCGTGCTTGTCCAGCCATAGTTTTACGGCGACGGCACGCGCGAAGGGATCATTGCGGTAGGCGCCGGGAAGGGCGGAGATGATCTTGTCCGCCAGCGCGCCGTAGCGCGGATCGGACGGCCCTTCGGTGTAGTGGCGCCACGCCTCCTTGTCCCAGCCGGGGCTTCCGGCCTTTTCGCCGAAGATATCCTTCGGCATCAGCGTCAAGGCCGGCGAAAGCGCGTCATAGGCCCTGAAAAAGCGGCGGACATCTGGATTAGCGACGAGGGAAAACTCGGCCGGGTTCACGAGACCGAAGGGGCGCGGGTGGGGCGCCATCAGCGCCACCGTCGTGCGGACCCGCTTGAAGGCCCTGCGCGGGCCCTGAAGCGGAGCCGCGTTCTGTTCAAGCGAGCCATCGAGGGGCAGCCTCTGCGTGCCGGTTCCGAATTCGCGGGCGACGTCGCGGTCGTAGCTCCCGCTCGTGTCCTGTACGACGCGCACGCCGTTGTAAGAGGAGAAAGCGGTTTCCCTGAAGTAGTAGTAACCGAGAGGCGGCTTGTAATCCTCGTGAAACACCACAACCGCCACTGGAGAGTTCTGCTGGCCCGACGACTGGTCGGAAAAAGTGTCGGGGAGGTCCTGGTCCTTCAAGCCATTGCCCGTTCCGCCATCAGGCTCCTGGCCTTTGGGCCCTCCCCGCTGATCCTTCTGGCCCTTCGCCCCCGGTTTCTGCTTTCCCTCTTGGCCCATCACGCGGTGAAGCTCGAAGACCTCCTTGAGCTGGCCTTGGGGCAAGAGAAGAAAAATCCCCGCGATCAGCGCGAGAAGGACAAAAAGCCCAAGGAGCGAGCGCCTTCCGGGAGCGGCCTTGGCGAGCGTCACCGCCAGCAGCACCGCCAGAGCCATGCCTATAAGGAGAAAGTATCCGAGCGGGTTGCGGCCGTTGCCCCAGAGTTTGTCCACCAGGAAGAAGGGCCTGTTGATGAAGCCCTCCCTGTGGGCGGCGAAGAGCGCGGCGTAGATGAGGGCGACTCCGGCAAACTCGGCGGTCCGAAGGGCGGGGTGGCCAATGCCGGAAAATCGGTGGCAAGCGCCGAAATCCCCCATCCCAGCGCGGCAACGGCCAGAGCCAGCACCGCGAAAAGCCAGAGCCTCAAGCGCGAGCGCGCCATGGCGCTGCCGGCCCACACGCCGAGCGAAGCGCCCGCAAGCGCCGCGGTCACGCCGCCTGGAAGGGCATAGCGCGAGGCCGCGAGCCCCGCCGCGGCGGCCCAGAGCAGGACGTTGAGCGCCTCCCAAAATCCGCGCTTCACGCCGCCTCCCCCGCAAAGCGTTTCGCCGCTCTTTCAAGGTACGCCTCGGGATCATTGAGGACGCGCCCGTTCTTTGTGTCCACGAGCGTGAACCGCGCCCCAGGCGCCGAGAGGGAGCGTACCAGAAAGTTCACGGCCTCCGGGTTCAGGCCGAGGCCGCGCTCCTCGTGCAGGATCGCCCTCTTCCACCACGTCCGCCCGCCGCCGGCGCTCCACCCCGGAAGGGCGAGCGCTACGTGAAGCCTCAACGGAGACGAGGCCATGGCGGCACGGACTCCATCCGTCCAGGCGCCCGGGACCGCCGGCAGAAGGAGAAGGCACGCGCCGAAGCCGTCTCGCGAGGCCCGTTCGAGGTAACTCCCCAGTTCCGTCTGAAGCCCGAACTGGCGCGAGCCCGACAGCGCCAGGGCGTGCAGCGCCTCTCCAAGCTCCGA
>JBBIMN010000119.1:0-7280 GCA_037444385.1 Acidobacteriota bacterium
AACAGCTTCCGTGACGCGATCCTGGGAAAACTGGTCGGCGATGCCGGGGAGCACGACCTCTCATGGCTCGACTTCTCCGCCGTGGCCGACATTTCCGCGGATGGCCGCGCCCTGCTATTTTCGGAGCACGGCGAAGGGGCGGGACGGACCTCTCAGACCTACCTCCGGCGCGTCGAAGACCCGCAGCCCGTGCGTTTGGGAGAGGGCACCGCGGCGGCGCTCTCTCCAGACGGAAAGTGGGCGCTGGCAATCAACGACGACAAGACAACCAAGCTGTTTCTTTATCCTACCGGACCGGGAGAATCGAAAACTCTCGGCGTTCCTCTTCTGAACCAGGTGTTCTGGGCGGGATGGTTTTCCGATGGCCGGCGCCTGCTCCTTCTCGGCAAGGAGGCCGGGCGCGGCGCGCGTCTATACACGGTGGGCCTTTCCGGTGGTTCCCCCCGCGCGTTCACTCCAGAGGGCGTGTCCATCCGGTCCAACACCATATCGCCTGACGGCAAGTGGGTCGCCGCATCGAATAGCGGAACAATCTTGCTCTATCCGGTGGATGGAGGAACGCCGAAGCCCGTCCCCGGCGCCGGCGGGGAGGATGCGCCCCTGAGATGGAGCGCCGGCGGCGATTCCCTTTTTGTAAAGGAAGGCAACATGCTTCCCGTGCGGATCGTGCTGTTGAACCTAGCGACCGGCAAGCGCGTTCCCTGGCGAACGTTCATGCCCGCTGACGACGCCGGAGTCCTGGGGCTCCACCGGATCGCCATCACGCCCGACGGCTCAGCGTACGCCTACAGTTACTACCGCCTCCTTTCGGATCTGTATCTCATCGAAGGCGTCAAATAGCCCCGTACGCCAGATTGAGAGGAAGACAGGCTTATAGGCCGCAGGTTATTATACAGAGCGTCATAAGTAGGCGACGTCATGAGGAGGTATGACGCTCTGTATTCGCCACGGAGGGCCCCATGCCTTGCGATAGCGGCCTTTCTCAGGCCGCGCAAGGCCTGAGTCCTCCCCCGCGATGAAGGCCGTTTTCGTTGAAGGGGCAACCGTGATACCGTGGGCGCCTTTCACACCGGGCAACGGGTAGCGGCTTGTAACCTCCATGCTCTCGGGGTCAATCGCCACCAGCTCGTTACTGGACCCCACGGCAACGAGGACGCGCCCTGTGCTGGGATCGAAGCGGGTGTTGCCCGCGTCCCCCCCCACCGGGATCTTCTTGAGGACCTTGTCCGTTTCGGCGTCTATCACGACGTCGTTGCCGCCGTGCTGGCCGGTCACGAAGAGCCTCCGTGCGGCCGGCGCGTAATCAAGGCCGTCCACGTTCCCCGCCGGGACGCGGGCGAGTGCCTTGAGGGAGCCTGCGTCAAGTACCACGACCTCTCCGCTCCCGGCCGCCGCCGCGTAGACGCGGCCTAGATCAGGCACGAAGAGCACCCCCCTGACGCGGGGCGTGCCCTTCCGCCCGGCAATGACCGTGCGGCTATTCGTGTCGACCGAGATGACCGATCCATCGCCCATGTGCGCGAGAAAAGCGCGATGGCCCGCCGGGTCTATGGCGATGTAATCCATTCGAGTCGCGCCGCCCGGAAGGGGCGCGTCCGCAATCACCTCCAGCGGAAGGTGTGACGCCGGAGGACCGCCCTTGACGAAGGCGGCTGTGATGCCAAGAGCCAGAAGGACACTCACGGCAATTCTCGCGTGCTTCGCTGGCATGGCAAACCTCCCTAAATGTGCGGAACGCCCACTACGAGAATACAAGGTTCTCGTCAGCGCCGCAACGCGACGTTTTAGGACGATCGGATAGGGTGAGTGGCCCGTGGCGCCGGGGACGCCGTCATGGCAATCGGGTACCTCGCCAAGGTAATCGAATACCTTGCCGATGTAATCGAATACCGGGCCGGGGTAATCGAATACGGTTCCGATGTAATCGAATACCGCGTCCCTGTACTCGAATACCTCGCTTCGGTAGCCGAACACCTCGCCTGGATCATCAAATATCCCGTTTGGGTACTCGAATACCGCGCCCCGGTACGCAAATATCCCCTTCGGGCAGCCGAATGCGCCGCCAACGGCGCTGATTCCCTTGCCAGGGTAACCGGCTATCCCGTTCAGGGGGACTGTTTCCTTGTTCCGGAGCTCGAATCGCATGTCCCCGGGGCCGGGTGGAGCGCCCGCGGGCGCTCCACGCCGCGGGGGAAGCTGTCATCCTTCCGCCCACCGCTTGACGGAGGCTGTGATGCGGTCGAAGTCGAAGGGCTTCGCTATGACCTCGACGATTCCCGCCGCCTTCTTCTGGGTTTCATCGGGGGCCTGGGCCGCGGCGGTGACGAATATGGCGGGGACGGGCTTTTCCAATCGCTCTCTCAGCTTGACGAGCATTTCGAGTCCGTTCATTCTCGGCATCATGGAGTCGGAGACTATGCAGTCGGGCTGTTCCCTGAGCGCTGCCTCGAACCCCTGAACTCCGTCTTCCGATTCAAGGACTTCAAGCCCCGCCTGCTCGAAAAGCACCCTGAACAAGCGCCTCAGGTGCGGGTCGTCTTCAACAACCAGGACCCTGTTCATGGCTTGTCTCCTCTGATCCATGCTTCCAAGCGCCACTGGCCACGGCTCCAGACCAGTTCTCTTCCGCCGCCGGCCTTGCCGAGCAACGCCGTGAGGTACGGCAGGCCCGCGTCAACCGGAGCGGCCGCCATCTCTTCTTCCGGCGGCCAGTATATTTTGCGGAAGAATGTCGCCGGATCGAGGCTCTCCTCGGAGCCGGCTACGGTGAAGGTGACGTAGAGAACGCCCTCCCCGGCCGATATCTCCCATCTGGCCTTTTGGCGGGACGCGGCTTGCAACGTCAGGCCGGCGCCGATCAGCGCGGCCACGACGATCTCCTTGGGGGCGGTCAATTCAAGCGCCGGGATGTCACCGCGCGCTTCCGGTTTCTCCAGCGGCACCGCGCTGCTTTCGACCGCCTCGTTCACGAGGGCCGGAAGGCGGCCCGCGCTCCAGGCCGGGCCTGGCGAATAGCGCTCTTCAACCTTCCGCGTCTCCCAGTACCAGAAGAGCATCTTTTCGAGCGCCCTGGCGGAGCGCTGAAGTATCTCCATCGCCTCTGACGTTCGCTCGTCCGGATTCTCAAGCGAAGCTTGAAGCAGGTAACGCGCGCCCTCCAGGTTGTTCAGTGGCGTAGCGACGTCATGTTCATAGAACAGCCTCTCGTCGAAGCCGCTCAAGTGCCGCTCCTGAAGGAATTCGGCTTCAGTCCGGCGCGGCGCATTTGCTCGTACACGTTTTTCCGGCTTATTCCCGATATCTTGGCGGCCTCGGTTACGTTGCCGCCGGCTTTGTTCAGCACCTTCTCGAAGTAGGCCCGCAGAAACCGCTTTTCGGCCTCCGCAAGAACCATGGCTTGCGTCTCCGCTTCCAATGCCTCTGGTTGCAAAGGCAGGTCGGCCAGGGTGATGTCATCCAGAGTCAACATAGCGCCGGCGGCGACGACCAGGGCCTGTTTTATGCAGTTCTCGAGTTCTCGAACGTTTCCCGGCCACGCGTACGCGGCGAGCTTGGCCCGCGCCTCCTGGGAGAGGCCTCGAATGGAGGCATTGATTGACGGGCCGTGCGTTCTGATAAAATGGTCGGCCAGAGGAAGAATGTCCTCCGGCCGCTCGCGAAGCGAGGGAAGCGCGATCGTCACCACGCAGAGGCGGTAGAAAAGGTCCTCGCGAAACTGGCCGGAAGCTATGGCCTGCCGAAGGCCACGATTGGAAGCCGCCAGGACACGAACGTTCACGCGCGTGTCTTTCGTGCTTCCGAGGCGGCGGATCTCCCCCTCCTGTAAAACCCTCAGAAGCTTGCTTTGGATCGAGAGCGGAGCGTCCGTGATCTCGTCCAGAAGGAGCGTGCCGCCGCTGGCCTCCTCGAAAAGTCCCTTCTTCGGGCTGAAAGCTCCGGTGAATGCCCCCCTGACGTAGCCGAAGAGCTCGCTTTCGAGCAAAGTCTCGGGGACCGCCGCGCAGTTGATGACGATGAACGGCCCTTGCGCCCTGGGGCTCGCGTTGTGAATCGCCCTCGCCGCCACCTCTTTGCCGCTGCCGCTCTCCCCCGTCAACATCACCGGCACGTCGCGCGCGGCAACCAAGGCTATGAGGTTCAGCGCCTTTCTCATGGCGGCGCTTCCGCCGATGATTTCGCCGGAGCCGCCGCCGCGGACGGCCTTCCGTTTTAAAGCTTCAATCTCCTCTTTCAGGCTGTGCTGCTCGAGAGCTTTGGCTATCTTGATGCGTAGCTCTTCGGGATTTATGGGTTTTGGAATGTAGTCGGCCGCCCCCGATCTCATCGCTTCCACAGCCGTATGAATGGAAGCGTAGGCGGTCATCATGATGAGCGCGGTCCGCTGGCTGCGTTTGCGCACTTCGCGCATGAGGCCGAGTCCGTCCAGCCCGGGCATCATCATGTCGGTAAGGACTAGATGGAACACCTCCTTGTCGAAGAGCGCCAGCGCGGCTTGGCCGCTCATGGCCGTGGAGACGCGATAACCGGCATCACCCAGGTATCTGGCGCAAATCCTCAACGTGTCGGGGTCATCATCAACGATTAGAATGTTCCAGCACGTATCCATCCGCCGGTCATTGTAATGCGAACCCGTGCTCATGGCAACACGCCACCACCGTGAATATCATTCAGCGGGAGATGGCATCAGGGGGCGAGGGAAGGGCAGGTCACGCGAAGCCAAGCGTCATCTTCGCCTCCTCGGTCATTCGCTCGGGCGTCCATGGCGGGTCCCATACGAGATTGACGCTGGCCCTCTCGACTCCGGGAATCTTCAGGACCTCGTTGTTCGCCTCGAAGATCATCTGGTCCGCGAGAGGGCAGCCAGGCGAGGTCATCGTCATGTCAACGACAACCTCGTGGCCATGAACGTCCACCCTGTATATGAGCCCAAGGCTGACGGCGTCGAGGCCAAGCTCCGGGTCAATGACCTTTGAAAGCGCCGCCAAACACTCCTCGCGAGTCAACTCAGCCATTGCCATCCTCCATAAGGGCGGCGTGAACGGCCCTTTTCCAAAACCCTATTTGCCCCGCCTTTCTTCCACGAAAAGATGCGCGCGGCCCGCAAATCGGGCTCTGAAGGCCCCTCATACAAGGGCGCTTGCCGCGCCCGGGAGGAAGTATGCCACAGAACCGCCTTGTTTTACTCTCCACCGCCTTAAATGAATGTGTTGTAAAATGGACGGCCTGGAGGGGCTGGGTGTCGCGGATAGCGGTCATTCCCGGAGACGGCATAGGGCCAGAGGTCATGGCCGAGGCGTTGCGCCTCCTCGAGCAACTGCGCGATAAGGGCCGCGCGTTGTCGTGGGACGTCCTTCCATACAGCGCGGAAACATTTTTGCGCGACGGCAGCGCCATGCCGCCAGGGGCGCTGGGGCAACTTTCCAGCTACGACGCGATCCTTCTCGGCGCCTTTGGAGACGCCCGTGTCCCCGACATGGCGCATGGACGAGAGGTTGTCCTTGGGCTAAGGCAGGGCCTCGGCCTCTATGTGAACATGAGACCGGTACGGCTCCTGCGCGAAGAGCTGACCCCTTTGAAGGGGCGTGCCGAATCTGATATTGACTTGGTAATTCTTCGGGAAAACACGGAGGGGCTCTACTCCCACGCCGGAGGCTTCTTGCGTAAAGGGACAAAAGACGAAACCGCCGTACAGAGCAGCATTGATACGCGGTTTGGCGCCGAGCGCTTCCTGCGCTACGCCTTCTCTTTCGCCGCGAAGAGGCCAAACGCGAAGCTTGCGCTGGTTGACAAGCACAACGCGCTTCGCTACTCCGGCGACCTCTGGTACCGGACGTTTCTGGATGTGGCTTCCGAATTTCCCGGCGTGAGCGCCGAGCACCGTTTCATTGACGCCGCCTGTGCCGAGATGGTGCTCGCCCCCGGCCATTTCAGCGTCGTCGCCGCTGACAACCTCTTCGGGGATATTCTCGGCGACCTCGGAGCGGCGCTCGTGGGCGGACTTGGCTTCGCCCCATCGGCAAACATCAATCCCGAGACCGGAAAAGGGATGTTCGAGCCCGTTCATGGTTCCGCCCCGGACATAGCCGGACGGGGGATCGCAAACCCGTGCGCGGCGCTGCTTGCCTGCTCGATGATGCTCGAACACCTGGGCGACGCTGAATCTGCTGCGGTCGTTGAAAACGCGGTGCGAAAGGCTCTGGCGGAAGGCGCGCGCACCCGCGACGCTGGAGGCGCGCTTACAACGCGCGAGATCGGCCAGAAAATTCTAAACCGCCTGGAGTTGCCATGAGGGAAACCCCATGGCAATGACCCTCGCGGAAAAGATTCTCGCCTCTCGCTGCGGGCGGGCCGCCGTCGAACCCGGCGAACTGGTGGCCTGCCGCGTTGACAGGGCGATGGCCACAGATATTACCGCACCCCTCTCCATCGAGGTCTTCCGAAAAATGGGCGCTCGCAAGGTGTTCGACCCGGAGGCGTGCATCCTGGTCAACGACCACTTCGTCCCTGCCAAGGACGCCGCCGCCGCCGATTTCTCCGCGGCGATGCGCGCCTTCGCCCGCGAGCAGGACATTACACGCTACTTCGAGGTCGGGCGCTCCGGCATCTGCCACGCGCTCGTGGCCGAAGAGCGGCTCGCGAAACCGGGCGAACTGTTCATCGGCGCTGACTCGCACACCTGCACGATCGGGGCGCTTGGAGCTTTTGCGGCGGGCGTGGGCAGCACCGACCTCGCCGCGGTCTGGGCTTTGGGCGAGATATGGCTCCGGGTGCCTGAAACGGTTCGAGTCCTTTTGGACGGGCCTTTGCGCCGTTATGTGACGGCGAAGGACGTCGTCCTCTCGCTCATAAGCCTGTTGGGGCTTGGCGGGGCGCGTTACAAAGCAATTGAGTTCGGCGGCGAGCTTTTGCCGGCGCTGCCGATGCACGAGAGGCTCACGCTCTGCAACATGGCCGCGGAGATGGGCGCCAAGACGGCCATGGTACCGCCCGACGCCGTAACCTCTGCTTTTTTCGCCGATTGCAAGATCGCTATTGATGGCGCGCCGCTTCCGGATGCAGGCGCGTGTTACGCCAGGACCGAACGGCTTGACGTTTCACTTCTCGACCCTCAGGTGGCCGAACCTTTCGGTCCAGACCGAGTGAAGCCCGTTTCCGCCTTCCGGGGCGTTCACGTGGACCAGGTCTTCATAGGTTCATGCACTAACGGCCAACTGGAGGACCTGCGCGCGGCGGCATCGGTCTTGCGCGGACGCAAAGTGGTTGATGGCGTGCGCCTCATA
>JBBIMN010000120.1:0-7264 GCA_037444385.1 Acidobacteriota bacterium
GGGCTTCGCGGTGAAGGCGCCCGCTTTTTCCCAGCGAAGCCCGAAAGCGGAAAGCCTCCCTACACCATCGTAATCCCGCCGCCGAACGTGACCGGCATTTTGCACTCCGGCCACGCCATGTTCGTCACTCTGCAAGACATATTAATCCGATGGCGCAGAATGCAGGGGTACGACGCGCTCTGGCTTCCAGGGACGGACCACGCCGGAATAGCAACCCAGATGGTCGTCTCGAAAGAGCTAGAAAAACAGGGCCTTTCGCGAGAGGGGCTCGGCCGGGAAAAATTCCTTGAAAAGGTCTGGGAGTGGCGCCGCGAAAAGGGTGACGCCATCCTGCTTCAGCTTCGCAAGCTTGGCGCCTCGTGCGACTGGACGCGGACGCGTTTCACGCTGGACAAGCCGCTCTCCAATGCCGTGCGCACCGCTTTTATCAGGCTGTACCAGGAAGGCCTGATCTACAGGGGCCATTACATGATCAATTGGTGCCCCTCCTGCGGCACCGCCCTCTCTGATCTGGAAGCGGAGCACGAAGAGAAGCAAGGCAGCCTCTGGCACATTCTCTACCGCCTGGAGGGAGGCGCGCCGGACGAAGGGCTTGTCGTGGCGACGACTCGCCCCGAGACGCTCCTTGGTGACACTGCGGTCGCTGTCCACCCGGACGACGAACGTTACAGGGGGTGGATAGGGAAGCGGGTCATCGTGCCCGTGGTCAACCGGCCGGTTCCAATAATAGCGGACGGCATGGTTGACCGCGTTTTCGGAACGGGTGCCGTCAAGATCACGCCGGCCCACGATCCCAACGATTTCGAAGCGGGAAAGCGCCACCACCTTGAACCGATAGCGGTGATAGGCCATGACGGCAAGATGACATCTAACGCGGGGCCTTACGCTGGCAAGGATCGCTTCGCCGCTCGCAAGGGGATCATCAAGCAGCTTGAGGAAGAGGGGTTATTAATCAAGGTCCAGCCGCACGTGAGCGCCGTGGCGCATTGCCAGCGCTGCCATACCGTGGTGGAGCCGGCCATTTCAAACCAGTGGTTTCTGCGCATCGCCCCTCTGGCCAAACCAGCCATAATGGCGGTGGAGCGGGGCGACATCAGGATAATCCCTGACCACTGGCGGAAGGTTTATCTCAACTGGATGAGTGACATCCATGACTGGTGCATATCACGCCAGCTATGGTGGGGCCACCGCATCCCGGCTTGGTACTGCGAATCTTGCGGCAACGGGGCTGGCGGAGAAGACCCCCAGCATAGAATGGTCTCGATGGAGGACCTCGGCTCCTGTCCATATTGTGGAGGCGCCGTCAGGCAGGACGCCGACGTGCTAGACACATGGTTCTCGTCGCAGCTCTGGCCGTTCTCTACTCTGGGCTGGCCCGAGAAGACGCCCGACCTGGGCCGTTATTACCCCACGACGGTCATGGAGACCGGCTACGATATCCTCTTCTTCTGGGTCGCCAGAATGATAATGGCCGGGCTGAAATTCACCGGCAAAGTTCCGTTCCGCGACGTCTTTCTGCACGGACTGGTGCGGGACGCGCGCGGGCGGAAGATGAGCAAGACGCTCGGCAACGTCGTGGACCCGCTGGAACTGATAGATATCTATGGCGCCGACGCGGTCCGCTTCACCCTCGCGATCCTTTGCGTACCTGGAACGGACGTCGCGCTCGACACCAAGAGAATGGAGGGATACCGGGCCTTTGCCAACAAGCTATGGAACGCCGCAAGGTACGTGATGATGCAGATTGGCGAGACGCAACCGTCCGAACCTCCGAAAGAACATTCGGGGCCGTGGGACCGCTGGATCATGGCCGAGTTCGAAAAAACCGCGCGCGGCGTGAACGCCGCGCTGGAGGCCTTCCGTTTCTACGAGGCCGCCGACCTTTTATACCACTTCACGTGGCACAGCTTCTGCGATTGGTATCTTGAGGCTTCAAAGCCAGCCATCCAGGCTGGAGGCGAGAGGGCCCGTGCGGCCCGCTGGACCCTTTTCCACGTTCTTGACGGCACGTTGAGGCTTCTGCATCCGTTCATGCCATTCATAACCGAGGAGCTCTGGCAAAAGGTCGCGGTAAGGGAAGGGTTTCTGGCCAACGCGGATTACCCAGTAGCAACCGGGGCATACGAGACGCCGAATCACCTGCCTGCCGTCATGCAACTGGTCAACAGAATGAGAAACGTCCGCGCTGAAAGGGGTTTGGCCCCTTCGGCTCCGCTTGAGGCTGTTGTCGTCCCCGCGGACCGGGCTTTGGCCGGAGCGCTTGAAGAATCGAAAGACGAGGTTCTCTTCCTGGCGCGCCTTTCGTCGCTTGTTCTAGGCGAAACGCTCCCGGATGAACAGTCGTGGACAAAGGGCGTGGCAGGAGGCTTCCGTTTTGCTCTGCGGGCGCAGCGCGCTGAGGTGGTTGATACGCAGCGCGAGCGCTCAAGGCTTGAGGCCGAGTTAAAGAAGGTGCTGGCCGAGCAGGGGAAATTTGCCGCGAAACTGGCCAATCCATCCTTCGCGGACAGGGCCCCGGCGGAGGTTGTCGAGAAGAACAGGAATCTTCTGGCCGAATACGCCAAGAAGGCGGAAGACATCCGTTCCGCCATCCAGTCCCTCAAGGATTGACTGGCGCTGGCTCTTAAGGCATAATTTCTTCGTGGAGAGTAAGGAGCGTCCCATGAGCCGAAATGAACGTGGTGAAGGCAAGTTGAGTCTCTTCATCTTCCTGGCGGTGATAGTCATCGCCGTCTTTATCGCTATAAAGTGGATTCCTCCCAGGGTAAACGCTTACGAATTCAGGGACGAAATGGCGCGCTGGAACAACGATCCTGATTTGAAAATGCGGCGGGCGGACGCGGACACGGTGGTTCAAAGCCTCCTCGCCAAGGCGGATGAGCTGCACCTTCCAATCAAGAAGGAAAACATTCAGGTCCGAAAGGACGCGGAGTGGTACCGCATCAAGGTGGTCTTCGACATACCAATAGACCTCAAGGTTACGACGCTCAAGCAGCACTACGAATTCACCGAACCGCGCGACTGATTTAAGCCGGCCGGGAATGGGTGCCACGCCCGGCCAAGAATCCGTCCGCCCATTCCCGTTTCGAAGAGCCCCGCCGTCAAGCGCTGGTTGCGGTTGTGGAGTGAAACATTGACAGTCTCATCGCGCAATCGCATTGAACTCCACCTTCACTTGGAAGGCGCGCTGTGTCCTGGCGACGTGGTTTGTCTTGCACGAAAACATTCCATGGAAGGTATTGGCCAAAGCAGCGTGGCGAAGCTATACCGCCACGAGAGCCTTGGTGATTTTCTTCGCCACTTCGGGGCCGTCGCGGGCCTTCTGCGCGAGCCTCAAGATCTAGTCTGGCTTCTTGGCAGGCTCTTGGGGCGCCTTGCCCGCCAGAGGGTCATTTACGCCGAGATCAGGGTTTCGCCGTCCGTTTGGGAGCGCCACGGCCTTGACCCGGAGTCCGGGCTGAAGGCCCTTTGCGCCGCCCGGTTCGACGGCGCTCCCCGCCACCAATTGATCATTGACGGCGTGCGCCAGTGGGACAGAGCTTTGCTTGAGAGGGACCTGGACCTCGCCATTAAGTTTCGGAAGAGGGGAGTGGCCGGTTTTGGGCTTGGAGGTGACGAAATGGCTGCACCGGCAAGGCTTTTTTCATGGCTGTCAAAGGCTTGCAGGGCCGAGCGGCTGCCGCTTTTAGTCCACGCTGGAGAGGTTGCCGGCCCTGAAGAGGTGGCGGACGCGGTTGCCATCCTCGGTGTTTCGCGAATCGGCCACGGCATCGGCGCGGCGGGCGATCCGGTTCTCTGCGAGCATCTCGCCGGAGAAGGCGTCCACCTTGAGATTTGCCCCTTATCCAACTATGCCACCGGCGCTGTGCCAATGAGCGAACCACACCCGGTCGGCCTTCTCGTAAAGCATGGAGTGGCGGTTTCACTTTCAACGGACGACCCCGGGCTCTTTTCGTCATCGCTTTACCGCGAAGAGCGCATCGCCAGGCGGGCGGGCCTTTCTGAAGCAGATATTGCGCGCTGCAACAGGTCTGCCGCGCTGGCCGCGCTTCTCGCTCCCAAAGACCGAGAGGCCTTGGCCAGAATGGTATAGCAGGCGGCCGAAAAACCGCATGGGCCGCTCTGCCTGCGGGAGCTTTTCAACAGCCCGCTACAGGGATACAATGGTTTCCATCCGGGAATGTCCGGATGGAAAGGCCGTGAGGAAACATGATCCGCCCAGACGCCACGTCAGATGAACTTTGGGCCGTATTGCCGTCCTTGGCGGGTGATGATCTCCACGTCCTTTTAGACCACCCCGCGGCCGAGGAGAAGCACGTGATAAAGCTTCTCGAACGGCCCGACCTGCCAGGTGCATTTCTTCAGAGCGTCACCAGAAGCCGCTGGATCCGCTCCGCCAGAGTGCAATTCTATCTGGTCAGCAACCCCAATACGCCCCTTGCGCAGGCGATGAACTTCGTGAAGTTTCTCTTCTGGCGCGAGTTGAATCTGGTGGCCATGAACTTTCGCGTGGCTACCGAAGTTCGCCACATGGCCGAATCGGTGCTGTTCCAGCGGCTTCCGGCGCTGGCCGTGGGGGAGAAGGTCGCGTTGGCAAGAGTCGCGTGCGGGCAGGTCCTGAAGATGTTGCGGCTTGACAAGGAATCGCGCATCACGGCCGCGCTTCTTGAAAACCCCCGGCTTGTCGAAGAAGACGTCCTTTTCATCATCAATCAAAGCCGGACGCCGGGCCCGGTTCTTGAGACGGTCGCAAGAGACCTGAAGTGGTCAACGCGCAAGGAGGTTCGGGTGGCCCTCCTGCGCAACGGCAGCACGCCGCTTTCCGCCGTGATCCCGTTCATTACGCAGTTAAACACTCAGGACCTGAAGAGCCTTCTGCACGATCCCAAGGTTCCAGCGGCCGTGCGCCGCATGATCAAGACGCGGCTTGGGGGAGAGCGATGACGGACCGGAGCGAGGGCATCGGCGTAATGATTCGCGGCGAACGGGAAGCCCGCGGCATTGGCCTTGAGGAGCTTGCGGAGGCGACGAAGGTCAGGCGCGTGTTCCTGGAGGCGCTTGAATCGGAGCGGTGGGAGGCGTTGCCCGCGCGGGTGTTTGTAGCCGGCTATCTTAAAGCGATTGCCCAGCATCTTAGCGTCAACCCGCAAGGGTTGCTCGCCGCATACGATCAGGCTTGCCCCCCCGCGTCCGAGGCCTCCGCAGTTTCAGCCCATCCAGCGGCTTCGCCGAAGAAACGCCGAAATCTGGCGCTTGTGGCCGCGGCATTGGCTGGCGCGGTTGTGCTGGCGGCTGCGGTGTCCAGCTACGTGTATCGGAGCCCCAAAGGCAAGGTGGCTGAACCGGAGCCTTCATCTGCCCCGGCGGCGGTTGCTGCTGAAATAATGGCCGTGGCTAAATCGCCGGAGGCGGCTCCCCCAGGGCTTGAAACGGAGCCTGCCCCCTCGCCGCGGCCTGCCGTTTCGTCCAACGGTCTGGTTCTGGAGACCTCCGGGCCTTGCTGGGTCGAGCTGTATCGAGGGCAGGAGCGTCTGGTTTACAGGCAGATGCGTGCTGGTGAGCGAGTTGCGTTTGAAGGAGGCGCCTTTCGCCTTACGGTGGGAGACGCCTCCGTCGTCAAGCTCTTTTACGATAAGGCCACCGTTGCCATGCCAAACAAAGCAGGCACGGTCGTCAAGGACATGCGATTGGGGGAAAAGGCCAGTGAGCCATCCGGTCGTTGAGCGGGTTCTTTCCGAAAAGGTTCCAGCAAACGTGCGCCTCACGGCCGTGCAAGGCCTGCTTCCTATTCCAAGGGAAGATCAAATTGAACTCTGGACCTGTCTGCGCAACGACGCCGATCCGGAGGTGCGCGGGGCCTGCCGCGAGAACCTGGCGGCGGTCACCAATGACGAATGGCGAGCGCTTCTGCCGGAAGCGTCCTTGCGCTCCGAGTTTTTCGACTTCGCGGCCAGGGTGCTGGCGCGATCGCCAGACCTTGCCGAAATCCTCTTGCGGAACAAGGGGATTTCGGACGAGGCGCTGATCTACCTCGCCGGCAATGCTCGCGGGCAGGCGCTGGACCAGATTCTGGACCTGCAAAACAGGCTGCTGGCGGCTCCGGACATCGTGATAAATATGCTTCAAAACGTGGCTGTGTCCCCGAGCCAAGCCCGCCGCCTTTTTGACCTGGCTGAACAGTTCTTCCGCGACCATCCGGCAATCCCCAAGCTGCTCGAGGAGAAGTTCAAGCTGAAGATCGGCCACGCCGGGGGGGCGTTCGCGCAGACGAGCGAGCCGCAGGTTCCACAAGGGCCGGCTGCTCCCCCAGAGCCGCGCCCGGTCGTGCCGCCTTTGCCTTTGCGGGCGCCGCCAAAGGGGCCTGAAGTCCCTGTTCCAAAGGCGCCGGCCGTTCCTGTCTCGGCGGTTCTTCCGCCCGGCGAGCAGGCGCCCGCCGAGGAGCAGGAAGAGGCTCTGCCAGAGGAAAAAGGCAAGACGCTTTACGAGCAGCTTCTTACAATGAGCGTTCCCCAGAAGGTCTCGCTTGCGGTCCGTGGAAACAAGGAGGCGCGCACGCTTTTGATGAGAGACAGCAACAAGGTGGTGCAAGAGGCCGTGATGGATTCTCCGAAACTTACCGACGGAGAACTGGAAGCCATCGCCAAAATGCGCAACCTGCCGGAGGAGTTGCTGCGAAAAATCGCTCGAAATGGCGAGTGGATGAAGCTGTACCCGGTTGTTCACGGCCTTGTGACCAATCCAAAGACGCCGGTAGGAATCGCCATGCCGCTTGTAACGAGGCTTAATGACTTTGATTTGAAAAACCTTCTAAGGGATAAAAACGTATCGGACCTTGTCAGGCGCGAGGCCCGCAAGATATACGATTTACGCCATACCCCAAAGAAGGTCAACTACAAGAAAGGAAAATAGCCCGGCCCGGCCGCCTGCGAATTGGTTGCACGGGCGCAGAAGCTGGGTTATAGTTCTAGTTCAGGCCGTGGGAAGAATGGCTGATGCCGGGCTTCCCATTACATGGGTGGAGGTGGGTTATAGTGGCCACTGTGGAACGCGACTTCTATAAGGTTCTCGGGATTGCGCCGGCGGCAACAAGGCAGGAGGTGCTCCAGGCGTTTCGCTCCCTGGTCAGGGAAAACCATCCCGACAAGTTTCAGGAAGCGGCGCGCAAGCGCCAGGCCGAGGATCTGCTCAAGGACATAACGGAGGCTTTCAATGCGCTCTACGACCCAAAGCGGCGCGAAGAATATGATAGGACATTGAGTTCGCC
>JBBIMN010000121.1:0-7255 GCA_037444385.1 Acidobacteriota bacterium
GGCCTCGCTGCCCACCCTCCACTTCCTCGAAGAAGCCCTTTGCGAGACTGGCTTTGCCCGTGGAGGGGGAGTGCCCCGCAGGGCAAACCGAACGTTCCGGCCAGATCTGCCAGCGGAACGCGAAAGAAAAGCCACTCCCTCTTAATTAAGAATTTTCTTTTCTTTTGGTTCAGCACAATCGTCGCCAAAGGGAAAAATATCAATCGTGGAATTTCGGTGGGAGACGGCTGATGCTCTACCACCTTTTATACCCGCTTCAGGGAAGCTTCTCGCCCTTCAGGCTCTTCCGCTACATCACCTTCAGGGGCGCCATCGCCATCACCATAGCGCTTGTCCTCTCGTTATGGCTTGGGCCAGCGCTCATCCGGATGCTTCGCGCCTGGAACGTGAAGCAGTTCATCCGCGAAGAGGGTCCAAAGGGGCACCAGGTGAAGGCCGGGACTCCGACGATGGGCGGGCTTCTGGTGCTTAGCTCCGTCACCGCGGCGACGCTCTTGTGCATTAGGTGGGACACGCCGGGCTACTGGGCGCTTTTGCTTGCCACTCTGGCTTTCGGCGGCATCGGGTTCTTGGACGATTACCTGAAGATGAAACGCCGCAAGAACGAAGGGCTCTCCTCGAAGCAGAAGTTCCTGCTTCAAGTCGTGGCCGGGCTTTGCGTGGCCATGTATCTGTACAGCGAGGCGCGAGCCGGGCGCTACGACCTCTCGCTCACGGTGCCTTTCTTCAAAAACGTCCACCCCAATTTGGGGCTGTTTTTCATACCATTCGCGGTGGCCGTGGTAGTCGGCTCTTCCAACGCCGTGAACCTGACGGACGGGCTTGACGGCTTGGCCATCGGCTGCACGCTCATAGCCGCGGCAACTTACGCCATTCTCACGTACGCTGCCGGCAACGCCGTCATCGCGGGATACCTCGACATCCCGAACGTGAAAGGCACCGGCGAGCTGGCCATCTTCGCGGCCGCGCTCGTTGGGGCGTGCCTCGGCTTTCTCTGGTTCAACGCTCATCCCGCGCAGGTTTTCATGGGTGACGTTGGCTCGCTCTCTTTAGGGGCGGCCATTGGAACGCTGGCGCTTATGATCAAGGAGGAGCTTCTGCTTGTCGTCGTGGGAGGCCTCTTCGTGGTGGAGGCGCTTTCCGTCATCCTGCAGGTGGCGTCCTACAAATCGCGAAAGAAACGGATTTTTCGCTGCGCCCCGCTTCATCACCACTTTGAGCTTGGCGGCTGGGCGGAGACGCAGGTCGTGGTCAGGTTTTGGATCGTGGCGATCCTGTTCTCGCTGCTGGGACTCGCCAGTCTGAAGATACGGTGAGGATATAGATGAAGCTCCTCGTCGCCGGCATGGGAAAATCGGGTTACGGCGCGGCGCGGCTCGCGCTCGCCGAAGGCCATACGGTCCGCGCCTGCGATTCTCTGGACCGCGAGAACCTTACGGTTGATCTCTGGCCGCTTGAAGAGATGGGGCTTCAGTTTTTTTCTGAAAGCGAGTCGCCGTCGCTGCTTCAAGAAATGGAGACCGTGGTTCTCTCCCCTGGATTTCCGCGAGCGTCGGCGCTTGTGCAGGAGGCACAAAAGCGCGGTATTCCCATCGTTGGCGAACTCGAATGGGCCTACCGCCACGCCAAGGGGCGCGTCGTTGCGGTCACCGGCTCCAACGGCAAAAGCACGACCACCTCGCTTTTGGGAGAGCTCATGTCCTCCCATTACAAGGACGTTCGCACCGGCGGCAACCTCGGCGTCGCCTTTTGCGACATGGTTGAAGGCTCCACCGAGGAGACGTGGTTTGTCCTCGAACTCTCCTCATTCCAGCTTGAGAGCATAGAGCGGTTCAGGCCGGACGTGGCGGTCCTCCTTAACATTACGCCCGACCACCAGGACCGCTATCCGAGGTACGAGGACTATCAGGAAGCCAAAGGCAGAATCTTCATGAACCAGCGGGCTTCGGACTTCGCCATCTACAAGGGCGACGACCCGTTGAGCGAACGGCAGGCCATGCGCGCGGTTTCACGCCCGCTGCCGTTTTTCA
This sequence comes from Acidobacteriota bacterium, assembly GCA_037444385.1. Classification (GTDB taxonomy): domain Bacteria; phylum Acidobacteriota; class UBA4820; order UBA4820; family DSQY01; genus JAEMPZ01. The sequence continues at coordinate 2,031 of JBBIMN010000121.1, forward strand.
ACGGGGCCATTGAAGGCGACGGGGTCTTCGTCCGGGAAGGCAAGGCGTGGCTGAGGCGCGATGGCATGGAAGAGCCGGTGTTTCGCCTTGCGGCGCTTCCCCTTCCTGGCACCCACAACCTCGAAAACGCTCTCGCCGCATGCGCGACCGCCAGGTGCGCCGGCGTTCCCGCCGAACGCCTTGAGAGTGTTTTGAAGGCTTTCAAGGGGCTCCCGCACCGTCTTGAGAAAGTCGGCGTGGTAAACGGAGCCTCCGTCTACAACGATTCCAAGGCGACCAACAGCGACGCCGTGCTCAAAGCGCTCTCCGCCTTCGACAAGGGCGTGGTGCTGCTCTTGGGCGGCAAGGACAAGGGGGCCGACTGGCAAAGCCTCGTTCCCGAAGCCAGGCGCTGCTGCAAAGCGGTCGTGGCCTTCGGCAAGGCGCGCCACTCAGTGGAGGCGGCCTTTGCAGGCCACCTGCCGCTTTACGGCTTCGCCACTCTCCAGGAGGCGGCGTTCAGGGCGTTTGACCTTGCCGGGCCCGGAGACTCGGTTCTTCTATCGCCAGCCTGCGCCTCTTTCGACGAGTTCAAGAACTTTGAGGACCGCGGCGACCAATTTCGCGAGTGGGTAAAAGGAAGGGCCGGCTGATGGCGCGCGAACTTCGCTACGACCGGGCAATTCTCGTGGTGACGCTAGCCATGCTGGCGGCAGGGGTCGTCTTCATCCTTTCGAGCTCAGGCGTGCTGGCGTTAAGAAGCAAGGGGAATCCCAACTATTTTCTGACCAGGCAGGTTGTGTGGGCGTTCGTTGGGCTGGCAGTTCTGCTTGTCGCGGCGACGAAGATAAAGCTGGACTATCTGAAACGGAGGAAAGTGGTCCTGGCGCTTGTGGCCGTGGAGCTTGTCATGCTTTGCGCCACGCTCGCCATGCCCAGAATCAACGGCTCCCACAGGTGGCTTCGCCTGGGGCCTCTCTCTGCCCAGCCTTCCGAAGCCGCGAAGCTCGTGCTTATCATTCTGGCCGCCTACCTCCTCGAAAAGCGGCAACGGGAGAACCGGACGTGGGTGCAGATGGGAGTCCCGCTGGGCGTAGTCGCCGGCCTCATGGGCCTCATCATTCTCTTGCAGCCGGACCTGGGCACGGTCTTCGTCCTGGGCGTGATAATCCTCGCGATGCTCTTCGTAGGCGGGTTTCCTCTGAGATGGATCGCCGTGGCGGTCGTGGGCGGAGCGCTTCTTCTGGCCACGCTGATGATGATGAGCTCGTACCGCAGGGCCAGGCTCATGACATTCATGAATCCAGAGCAGGACCCTAAAGGGGCCGGTTTTCAGATAAGGCAGTCGCTGATAGCGGTGGGGAGCGGCGGGATCACCGGAAAGTGGCTGGGAGGGGGAAGCCAGAAGCTCATGTTCCTGCCCGAGCCACACTCCGACTTCATCTACGCGATGATAGGCGAAGAGCTTGGCATGGTTGGCACATTCAGCGTGCTGGGGCTTTTCCTGGCTTTCGGGTACCTGGGGTTCAGGGCGGCCAGCAGCGCTCCCGACGCATTCTCCGCCTACGTCGCCGTGGGAATAGTCTCCTGGATATTTTTCCAGGGAATGATCCACATATACGTCACGCTGGCCATGCTCCCGGCCAAGGGATTGCCATTGCCGCTGATGAGCTACGGAGGTTCGTCCCTGGTTGTCGCGCTTGCCGGCGTTGGGCTTCTATTGAACGTGAGCCAGTACCGGCCATGAATGAAGAGGGAGGCGGAACCGTGATAGTGGCGGGCGGAGGAACCGGCGGCCATTTCTTCCCTGGGCTGGCTGTCGCCCAGGCGCTGACGCGCCTTTCGCCAGGCACCGATGTCTTTTTCGTTGGGACAAAGCGGGGCATCGAAGGCGCGCTGGCTCCCCGCTACGGCTTCCGCCTCGTGGCGCTTCCAATTTCGGGCTTCGCCAACCTTGGCCTTCTGGCCCGTGCCCGCGCGCTCGCCTCCATTCCGGCGGCCCTGGCTCGCTGCGTCGTGCTCTGCTTCAAGCGCCGTCCAATCGCCGTCCTTGGAGTTGGCGGGTACGCCTCGTTTCCAATGGGCGCGGCCGCGGTCCTGACGGGCACGCCTCTCATTCTTTGCGAGCAGAACGTCAAGCCTGGCCTCGCCAACTTGTTGCTGGGCAGGTGGGCCGGACTGGTGGCGACGGCATTCCCCCAGACCGCGTCGAGCTTCCGCGGAAAGGCGCGCTTCCTCGGGAACCCCGTCAGGGAGGAACTTGGGCTGGTCGGCCCGGAGCGCGCTCCTGCGAGCCCGTTCCGCCTGCTCGTTTTCGGCGGGAGCCGTGGCGCGCGCGCCCTCAACGATGCACTCGTGGCAACGATTCCCGATCTCTCCTGTTTTCCTGGAGGGATGGAGATCCTGCACCAGACCGGCCCGGATGATTACGCGAGGGTCAAGGCGGCGTATGATGCGGCGGGCTTTCCGGCGAGGGTCGAGCCGTTCATTCACGACATGGCCTCGGCTTACGGGTGGTGCCACGCCGTGATCTGCCGCGCCGGGGCGACCACGCTGGCCGAGCTTTCCGCCGCCCGCCGCCCATCGCTGCTCATTCCGTTTCCGCGCGCCGCCTCCGACCATCAGACGCACAACGCCCGCGGAATGGCCGAAGCCGGCGGGGCGCTATGGATGGCGGAACGGGACGTGACTCCTGAGACTTTGATCAGCAACCTAGATCTGCTGGCGCAAGGAGAGAGGCGGGCGGTGATGGCCCGAGCTCTCGGCGTCATCGCACGTCCCCAGGCGGCGCGGGCGATAGCTTCCCTGGCGCTTCAAGCGGGAGGCGCGGCATGAGGCTCTCATCCATGAACAAAGTTCACTTCGTCGGCATCGGTGGCATCGGAATGAGCGGGATAGCCGAGGTGCTCCTGACGATGGGCTTTTCGGTCACGGGCTCGGACGCGAAAGAGAGCGCGGCGACAGAAGCGCTGCAAAGCCACGGCGCCAAAGTTTTCATCGGCCACGCCGCCCTGCACGCGCGCGGCGCGAACGTCATCGTCTATTCCTCGGCCGTCGCCTTTGACAATCCAGAATTGCAGGAGGCCCGCCGCCAGGGTATTCCCGTGATTCCGCGCGCCGAAATGCTGGCCGAGCTGATGAGGATGAAATCCTCCGTCGCCGTTTCGGGTTCTCACGGCAAGACCACCGTTACGGCGATGATCGCCCACTGCGCGCAGGAGGCGGGCTTAGACCCTACCGTCGTGATCGGCGGGCGCCTTTCGACGCTCAAGGCGTCGGCACGCCTTGGGAAAAGCGACCTCCTGGTAGCGGAGGCGGACGAATCGGACCGCAGCTTCCTGCTGCTCTTCCCAACGCTTGCCGTCATAACGAACATTGATTGGGAACACGTGGACTGCTACCCCGACGTCAAGGATCTTCAAGGCGCCTTCCTCGCTTTCGCCAACCGGGTTCCCTTTTACGGCGCGATCGTGGCCTGCGTGGACGACGCGAACCTTCAGTCTCTTCTGCCGATGTTTCGGCGGCGCGTCATCACTTACGGCGTCTCGGCTTCCGCCGATTTCCGCGCGGTTACCGTTTCGTCGGGGCCGGATGGAGAACGGTTCAAGGTTCTAGCGCATGGGCGGGAGCGCGGCGAGATAAAGCTCGCCCAGGTTGGGCGGCACGTAATGCTCAACGCGGCCGCGGCGGTCGCGGCCGGAGAGGAGCTCGGCATCCCCTTCACGCAACTGGCGAAGAGCCTGGCGGCCTTTCCCGGCGCAGACAGGCGTTTTGAATTCAAGGGCGAGGCGGCCACGGTGCGCGTGGTGGATGACTACGGGCACCACCCCACGGAAGTCAGGGCCACGCTGGAGGCGGCGCGCAAGGTGGCCGGCCAGGGCCGCGTGGTCGTGCTCTTTCAGCCGCACCGCTATACGAGGCTTAACGCCTTGATGGACGATTTCGCGAGGGTGTTTCACGGCGCGGACATTGTTGTCGTCACGGAGATCTACGCGGCGAGCGAGGCGCCCATCGAAGGAGTGACGGGCGAGGCTTTGGCCAAAAAAGCCACGGCGCTAGGCCACAGGGGAATTCACTACTGCCCCGGCGTGGCCGGTCTTCCGGCTTTTACCCGCCCGCTGCTTCACGAGGGCGACCTCGTGATAACGCTTGGGGCCGGGACCATAACGGGCGTAGGGGATAGGCTGCTTGCGCTCCTTCGCGAGGAGGGCCTTGGTGGTTGAAACGGCGAGGCGGCTTTGCCGGGAGCTTGACGTGGACTTTGCGGAAGGCGAATCGCTGGCCGCGCACGCGAGCTTGCGAATCGGTGGCAAGGCGCTCTTTATGGCCAGCCCGCCATCGTGGCGGGCCGCCGAGGCGTTGCTGCACGGGCTTTGGGAGAGTGGCGCGCGCTTCAAGGTTCTGGGGGGCGGAACCAATCTCCTCATCGAGGAGGGAGCGCTTGGCTTCGGCGCGGTCTGTTTTCGAAAGTGCAAAGGTTCCATTCGTTTTTCTGGCGAGACGGTTGAAATTGATGCCGACGTGCCGATGCCTTCGTTGGCCGCGCGCACGGTAAGGGAAGGGCTTCAGGGCCTTGAAGGGATGGCGGGCATTCCAGGGCTCGTGGGAGGAGCGGTCGTGATGAACGCGGGAGCTTACGGCGCCGAGATTTCCTCCCTGCTCACGCACGTCGCCATGATTGAGCCCGGTTCGGGGCTGCGGTGGCGGGACGCCTCCTTCTTCCATTTCGGCTATCGCTCAAGCGACGCCGCCTCTCACGGAGTTGTCGCCGGATGCCGGATGCGCCTTAAAAAAGAAGCCCCGGCCCTGTTGCGGGCCCGCTTCGAGAAATTCAAGGCCAGGCGCCTTGAAAGCCAGCCGTGGAAGCTCCCTACGGCCGGCTCCGTCTTCAAGAACCCTCCGGGGCAAGCCGCGGGGCGGATTCTCGAATCCCTGGGGTTCAAGGGCAAACGCCGGGGCGGCGCCGGCTTTTCGGAAATCCACGCCAATTTTCTTGTCAACCACGGGGACGCGAGTTTCCGCGACGCGTGGGGCCTCTGTGAAGAGGCGCGCGAAGCCGCGGCAAATGCCGGCATCACCCTCGAATACGAGATGGAGGTTTGGCGCCGTGCGCTCTAGCGAACCATATTTCAGGCCGCACGAACCGTTGCTGTTGAACGGGCAGCTTAAGGGCGCCCGCGTGTCCCGCAGAAGGAGGCGCTGGATCATCGCCCTGATTCGAATGGCCCTCGTGGCCGGCTCGCTTC
>JBBIMN010000122.1:0-7222 GCA_037444385.1 Acidobacteriota bacterium
GGCTGGCAGGAGGGAACCTTGCAGGCGAGAACCCTCAGCGGGTTAGTCTCCACCCGCCGCTGGCAGTCGGAGCAAAGCTCGGACTTCCTCTCCGAAAGCGCCCCCTTGAGCAGCCCTACATAGGACGGGCGGCACTGGTGGCACCCGACGCTATTCAGTTGGACGATGGCGCCCAGGATGCCGGCGGCTGAAAGCAAATCGGTCGCCAGCGCTATGGTCTCGGCGTCGCTTCCTGGCGAGGGATCGCCAACCACCTCCGCGCCGATCTGGTGAAATTGGCGGTAACGCCCCTTTTGCGGCCGCTCGTAGCGAAATTGCGGCCCCACGTAGTAGAGCCTGGAGTGAGCGGGGGATTCACAGAGGCGCCGCTCGACCAGCGCGCGCATCACGCCTGCCGTGTTTTCGGGCCTAAGCGTGAGGCTGCGCCCCTTTCGGTCCGAAAAGGTGTACATCTCCTTGGTGACGATGTCGGTCTCGTCCCCAATGCCACGAACAAAAAGTTCGGTGTGTTCGAGAACGGGGGTGCGGATTTCGCCAAAACCGTAGCGCTCGAAGAGGCCACGCGCGCTGGCCTCCAGCCTTTGCCAGCGGAGAATCTCTGGGAAGAAGAGGTCCTCGGTCCCTTTCACTGCGGTGATCATGCCACCCTCCAATGAGTCATTAACTATACCACACGGGGGAAAACCGCGCGGCTGCGGGTTGGGAACCGTCCCCATGTCTTATCCCCGGATAGGCTCCGTGGTATCCTATTGCCGATGAGGCAACCGAAGAATCGCCAAAAGCGACGACCGGACCACCAGTTTCAGCACAAGCGCGAAGCTTCGCCAGTTGAGGTTGAAGTGGAGTCTCTGGCCTGGGGCGGCAAGGGCGTCGCCCGCCACGACGGCAAAGTCATATTTATTCCAAAGGTGGTGCCCGGCGACAAGCTCCTGGTGCGCCTGACGCGCGTCAAGCCCAGCTACGCCGAGGCCCAGACCTTTTCAATACTCAAGCCGTCACCCGGCCGGGTGGAGCCCAAGTGCAAGTTTTTCTCCCACTGCGGCGGCTGCCAGTGGCTCTCCACCTCATATTCGCGCCAACTTGCCGCGAAGGAGGCGCTGATGAACGCGGCGCTGCGCCACCATTTGGCGGGGACGGAGGTCTTGCCCATCGTTCCCGCGGAGCCTCCTTTGGGCTACCGCCACCGCGGCGAGTTTCACGTCTATCCCACCGGAGAAACGATTAAAACCGGCTTCTTCCAGGAAGAGAGCCACCGCGTAATCAACCTGGACACCTGCCTGCTCTTTGACAACTCCTACAACCTTCGCTACCAGGAACTTCGGGCCGCGCTGAAGGACGAGCCCGCCGCGAGAGCGCTTGAATCGGTCACTATGGACAGGTCCGATGGCGAGGAGAGCTACGTGATCCATTTTCGCCTTCACCACGGTGGCGAAACGGAGGCGGCGCGGCTTTGCAAGATCGCCGGTGAGCTTGGATTTAAGGGGGCTCTGGCCACGCCGGCCACGGAAATCACCCGCGTGCTCTGTTCCGCCGGCGCTCCGTGGACCAATTACAGCCTCCCCGCGGAGGAAACCGGCGCCGGCCAAGACTTTCTTCTGCGCGTGGACGCGCGGAGTTTCACCCAGGCCCACTACGCGATGAACCGCAAGCTGGTCAAGAGCGCACTGGAATGGCTCTCCCTGACGCGCCGTGAAAGAGTTCTCGACCTATATGCCGGAGGCGGGAACTTCACGCTGCCAATGGCCTCACGGTGCAAACAGGTCGTGGCCATCGAGGGCTCCTTGATCGCTCACGATGACGCCAGGGAAAACGCTCGCGCGCCGGAGACGCTAAACGTCCTCAACGTGCCCGGCGATGTGACGGCGCAAACCGCCATGCTGGTGGCCGGAAGCGAGCAGTTTGACGCGGTGGTTCTGGATCCGCCACGCTCAGGTGCAAAGGAGGCGCTATCGAATATAGCGCGGTTGGCGACGAAGAGAATCCTCTATATTTCCTGCAACCTGCCCGCTCTAGACAGGGATCTGGCCGCGCTCAAGGAGTTTGGCTTTCGCATCTCTCGCGTACAGCCGTGGGACCTTTTCCCTCAAACCTATAATTTGGAAACGGCCGTGCTTTTATACAGAGCGCCGGAAGTGCGGCGCTCTGTATGCGGGTAAGGGTTTAGGGGAGGAGGTCAAGCGCGGTGCCCACCCGGCAGGGCAATTCGGTAGCTCCTGGCGGATTGCTGATGAGGGTCGAGGGACGATAGAAAAGTGCAACGTGATCATCGCTCATAATCACGTTCGTTCTTCTCAATTCTTCAGAGGCGCGCCATTATTGGCGTTAGGCGGCTCAAGAAGGATAACCGTGGGCAGCCCCTTGACTTGGAACCTGGCCTGAAGCGCCCGGTTGGTTTCGTTGTTTTGAGTCATGTCCATCCGCAGCGGAACGAGCCCCTTCAGGTTTTGCTGGACGTTGGCGTTCGTCCAGGTTTTCTTTTCAAGTTCAACGCAAGCGACGCACCAGTCCGCCCGAAAATCCATCAGCAGGGGTTTGCCCGATGTTCTCGCCTCCGAGAATGCGGCGGCAATATCGCCGCGCCACGCCAACTGGCCTTCGTGCTTTGGGCCTGACCGCGGAAGCAGCGGCAGGACAGCCGCGAATGCGGTTGCGCACAGGGCCACTGCCACGGACCGCGCGGCAACCGAAAAGAAGTGGCGCTTGGCGCCGAAAAGCAGGTAGAGAATCACGGCCAAGAGAGATGCCCCCCCTACGATGAAAAACGCCGGGCGCGGCAGGTAGATGCCCGCGAAATAGAAGGCCGCGGCCAGAATGAGCGAGCCGAAGAAAATGCGAACGCCGTCCATCCAGCCGCCGGACTTCGGCATGGCGGAAAGGATGCCGGAGAAGGTTCCTATTACTACAAAGAGAAGGCCCATCCCAAGCGCGAAGACGAAAAGGTACAAGAAGCCCAGGAGCACCGATCCGGTGGAGGCCACCACTACCAGGATGGCGAGGATCAGAGGCCCGATGCACGGGCTCGCGACGAGCCCAGAAACCGCCCCGATGAAAAAGGCGCCCGCGAAACCCTGGCCTTTTCCCTTCCGCTTGGACATTTCAAGCCTGTTCGCGAGCGCCGAGGGCGTGCGCAGTTCAAAGAGGTTGAACATGGATAGGGCCAGCGCGTAGAAGAGAGCCGCCACGCCGAGCCCGACCCCCCCGTTCTGCGTCAGCGAGCCAAAGGCCGCGCCGGCCCTGGCCGAAACCGCGCCAAGAGCGGCGTAAACCAGCGCAAGCCCGAGAACGAAGCAAAGGGAGAGGAGAAAACCGTGGAATTTCTTCTTTCCTTCGGAACGGCTTCCAATATAGGCAACCGTGATTGGAATGACGGGATAGACACACGGTGTGAGGCTCGAAAGCACGCCAAAAATGAAGGCCATCAGCAGTGCCAACGGCACGTTCTCGCGAGCCGCCCTGGCAAATTTTGCTTCATAGCCATCTTCCGTGCTCTTGTCATTCAGCGACGCGCCAAGCCACGCGCGGAACTCTGAAGAGTCCTTGAACCCCGCGAAACGGCCGGCTTCGCGAAAGCCAGCTTCGGGAAGAGCCCGTGCGGTTGAGGCAGGCTCCGCGCTTTTCGGAACAGCTTCCGGCTGCGCGGATGGCGTCTCCCGTTTGGCCGCCGATTGCGCAAGCCCTTTCCCCTCTGCCGCTTCTTTTATGGCGACGCTGAATCTCACCGTATCGGCCGAGGGAAGGAAGCAGACCTTCTGCCCGAAGTCCTGGCATCCCTGCCACTCTACAAAGAGCGTTCCATCGAGAGTCTTTTGCGTGGTCGCGCCCATCGCAAGAGGAATGGCGACCACCGCGATGCCGCGCAGCACTTCAAAATCCTCCTCCTTGGTCCCCCTCGGGTACAGAGGCGAGCCAGCGCTGGCGCCCTTGGGCAGGCCCGCCTTCACCGAAAGGCCGTCGCCCGCGAAGATGTGGTAGCCGGAAGGAACGGTGATGGCCAAAAGAAGGCGGCCTTTACCCGGCGCGGGCAGCGGCGCCGGATCGGATGCAACCTGAAATTTTATAACTGGCGGGGTTGGGGCGCCCTCCTCGGCTGGGCCGCGGCAAAACGTCTTCGCTGTAATTAAGAGCGAGGCCAGCCACGCAACGGTAGCTAGGCGGAAAACCAGGGCCGCCAGTTGTTTCATTCATCTCCTCCCGAAGTTGATTCAAGCGCCATCTCTTGAAAGAGGCCGAGAAGGCGGTCCGTAACGATGCCGGGCTCTCCTCGCCCCACGAGATGATCTTGAAGATGGACGACCGGAACCACCTCGCGAGTCGTCCCTGTCAGAAACAGCTCATCGGCCTCAAAAAGTTCCTCCGCCTCAACACGCCGCTCCTCTATTTCAAGGCCGGCCTTGGGGCAAAGCGAAAGGATCCTGGCCCGCGTCACGCCATCCAGAATGCCCGTAGCCAAGTCAGGCGTCACCACCCTCTTGCCAAATACAAGAAAAACGTTGGAGGAGCTTGCCTCGGCCAAGAAGCCTTCCGGCGAAAAAAGAATCGCCTCGTAAGCGCCGCTGCGCGCCGCTTCCGCGCGGGCGAGAACAATTTCCGGGTTGAAAGAGAACTTGACGGCTGGAACGAAGCCACCAGGGTTGAAGCGCGGCCGCGAAGAGAGGACGCACCGCACACCTCGCTCATATACGGCAGCAACGTGCGGCGGCAAAGGCGCAGAGAAGGCCACCCAGCAAGCGCGCGGTTCCCGCGCGGAGGTTTGCCCTGGTGTCATTAGCCCGGCGCTTACGTTAACCCTCAAGTAGGACTCTTCAGGCACCCGAACCTTGGCGAGAGATCTAATAGCGCTCTCCAGGTCCTCGCGGTTGGGGAGTGGCATCCCCGCCCTTTCAAGGCCGCGCCAGAGCCTTCGCAGATGGTCGCCGGGGGCCAACGGGCGGGTGTGGTAGGTCCTTAGCGTTTCGTAGACGCTTTCTCCTGCAAAATAGCCACGGTCCAAGGGCGATATCCGCAGCACCTCCGCTGGGACCGGGCAGGTATTCTCGCTGGTGCAACACCAGAACGCGGTTTTTTCCATAGGCAAAAGCGCCACACATGGCGCCAGCGCAGTATACCAAAAAAAGGGCCGCCCGAAGGCGGCCCTTTTGGTTCTTAGGCCGGAAGGAAGTTAGAACTTGAAGCCGACGGTGAAGTAGAGGCCGTCGAAGGTGACGTCCTTGTTGGTGGGGAACGAACCGCGGCCAGCCACGATAAAGCCGTAAAGGTTGTCGTAGAGAACGCCTGAATAGTCAAACCCAAAGCCGTCCTTGATGAACTCATAGCGGTAGCCCACCTTGGCGTACCACGCGTCGTTGAACTTGAACTTCGCCTCGGCGTACATCTTCAAGGCCGGGGTAACGTGTTTCTGGGACCGGCTGATTCCCGTGACGCCATAGCTTCTACCGTAGAATGGTATATCGAGGGTCTCATACTGGTCGTAATCGGTGTTGGTGGAGAGCATGGAGACCTCAAGGCCGGTGCCAACACCCCAGCGCTTGCCGAAGGTGAGGTCGCTCTGGAGGCCAAAGTTAAGGCCCCACCCCGTCATGAGGGCGTGCAGCCTGACGGAGTCAGTGGCTCCGGGGCCCCAGCCATCATATCCGTGGTGGTCGGTGTAAACCGCGTTGACGTTGTTCTCCAGGTTGAGGTGGCGAAGGCCGCCGTAGACCATGAGCGCCCACTTGTCTGTGGGGTGGAAGGTGTGGCCAATGTTTATGTCCCAATTCGTATAGGAGGTCGAAAGGTTCGCCTCGGCGATGTCGCAGTATGGGAACATGGTCGTTCCGTTCGTCAAGGCGGGACCCAGAATTACCTCGTTGTTTAGCGAGTTGTTGGAGTCGGCAACATTGTATTTGGATTGGTCATAGTAGGTGTAGTCCACCCAGAAGGTGAAAGCGTCGGTACCATAAGAAACCTTGAGGTTTGGCGACCAGCGGTACTCATTTTTAATCGTGTACGGCTTCTGGGTGGAGTGCCAAACACCAGACAGTTGGGCCTCTTGAAATCCGTAGGCGTAAGTCGTGTCCACGCCCAGGGCCTGCCCGTACCACCCCGTCACCTCGACGTCCCACTTCCCCGCTTTGTCCTGCGCCACGAATGGCACCATGACGCAAAGAAGGGCCGCTACCACTAGAACTTTCTTCAACATTTTCGTCACTCCTTTCCTCAACACCCTATGGACGTTAAGACCCAGTTTCCATGCGAACCGCCTGAACGAAGAAGCATTCCCTCCTAACGATGGAAGTTTACCCAATAAACCAACGGGCTGTCAAGCCCCCGCCAAAATTTTTCCCAACGGTTCCTCTTCGCTCCCAATTCGCCGTCTGTACTGGGGGGTGTTGTCCCCCTGGCCTCTCACAGCATACGGCCTTTCAGCATGCGTTTCAAGCCTTTCCCTTCTTACGCCACTTGGCCAACTTGCGAGAGAGCGCCTGGCGGCTGATCCCAAGGCCTTTTGCGGCTTGGGCCACGTTGCCTTGAGCATTGCGAAGCGCCTCTTCAACCGCTCTGCGCTCCGACGCATCGAGAACCGAGTGAAGAGTGATGCCAGATTGCGGATGCGCGCGCGCCTCGCGCAGGTACGGCGGCAACAGTCCGGGCTCCGCCACGCCTTTCTCGTGCGACGCGACCAAAAGGGCTCGTGCGGCGTTTTGCAGCTCCCGGACGTTGCCGGGCCAATGGTAGGCCAAGAGTGGCCCCCAGATATCTTCGGCCAGCCGGGGAGGCGGCATGCCTTCACCCTCGGCCGCTTTTTCTAGGAAGTGGTTGAAAAGCAGGGGGATGTCCTCCCTCCTTTCTCGCAGGGGCGGGACCGTGACACAAAGAACCTTTAACCGGTGGAGCAGGTCCTTTCGAAACCGGCCCTCCGCCGACTCTTTATCCAGATCCCTGTTCGTAGCCGCCACGAGCCTTGCGTCGGAGCGTCTTGGTTTCGTCTCTCCAAGGGGCGTGTAGGAACCGTCTTGAAGAAACCTGAGCAGTTGCGCCTGGGTTTCCACCGGCAGTTCGCCTACTTCGTCCAGGAAAAGCGTTCCGCCCTCTGCCGATTCGACAAGCCCCTCCGCGTCCTTGTCGGCGCCAGTGAAAGCCCCCCTCTTGTGGCCAAATAGAAGGCTGGTGGCGAGCGCGGGGGAGAGGTTGGCGCCGTTGGCGGGCACCCACGCCCTGTTGCGCCTTTTTGATAGAAGGTGAA
>JBBIMN010000123.1:0-7216 GCA_037444385.1 Acidobacteriota bacterium
CCCGCAAATGCCCTCTTTGGGGCAGACGACCGGAAGGTGCCTGTGGCGAAGCTCCGTCATTATGGCCATCGCCTCCTTGATCGGCGTGGAGGGTTCGACGAAAACCACGTCCTTGGACATGATCTCCTGGACTTTGACCTCCGCCGGGTTTCGGCCCTGGGCCACAACCTTGGTCAATAGATCTCGCTCGGTCACTATGCCTAACGCGCCGCCATTTTCAACCACGAGGACGGCGCCGATGCGTCTTTCATTCATCAGGCGGGCGAGATTCAACGCGCTAGTTTCCGGTCCCGTAGAGACCACGCCGCGTCCCTTGTCCTTTAAAAGCAGGTCAACCGTATCCATGGCGGCCTCCTCTTTCAAATTCCATTATCGGCACATTCCACGCCCTATACAAGCCCCTCACCAATCCTCTCCGCGAAGGCTCTTGCGGAGATAAAAGATGTCCTTGCGAAGAACGTACCCCTCTTTCCGCATCAGCGCCAGGCTGGTGCCATTCCAGTCCTCCACCAGCGCACAGACGAGTCCGCGCCCGCGGCGGGCAAACTCCTTTTCGCACCACGCAATGAGCCGGGCGGCCAAGCCCTTGCGCCTGTGGCCCGGCGAAACGGCCACGCGGTTTATCCATCCCTTGCGCCCTTCGTCGGTTCCTATGGCTACGCCTATGAGCCGCTCTTCATCGAAGGCGCCAAGATAAAATGTCCTCCCATCCCCAAGCTCAGCCTCCATTCTTTCGAGGCTGTCCCGCCCATCGGGATGAAATGGCAGCCCCGCTTCCTTCCAGAGGCTCTGGACCGCCCGTAGATCCTTGGCTGCAAGCAGGCGCAACTTGATCATGGCGCGCTCCATTGCGGCAATTGCAAGGGTTCACCAAAGTTTCGGCTGGGCCTTTCCCTCTTCCTGTCCGCCGTTTTCCGTTTTTTCCCTGTCCCTGCTTTTTGAACCGGCCGGCTGGATTGCGCCGTCCGGCCGGACCCGGTAATAGGCTTTGCGCATCGGATAGCGCGGGGGCGTAAATTCGTCCTCTGATTCGGGCGCCTGGCCAAGGCTCGTCATGCAGTTCTGAACTTTGGCGTCGAGGTTGTCAAGGTGGTGAAAGAAGAGCGCTTCCGGCGTAGCCGGATCGGCCGCCGAACCAAAGCCCTCGGAACGGTCGCCCTGGTGGCTTAGGACGAGGTGGACAAGGTGCAATCGCTTTTCAGCCGGAAAATCTTTCAACTGATCACAGAGCCGTTCGATAAGGCGCGCCCCCATGTAGATGTGGCCAAGAAGTTTGCCGTGCACCGTATATTCAAAACCTGGAAGAGAAGAGATCTCCCACGCTTTGCCAGCGTCATGAAAGAAGCATCCCAACAGGACAAGCTCAACGTCAAGCCCAGGATAGAGCGGCGCCAGAGCGCGGGCGCCTTTCGCCAGTTGCAGCGAGTGCTCCAGAAGGCCGTGGACCCACGCGTGGTGAATCGCCTTGGCCGCCGGGGCGTCACAGAACGGGCCAAAGAGTTCCTCGTCCTGGCGAAATGCCTCCAGAAGCCTTTTGTAGTAAGGGTCTGTGAGAGAAGCGGCCACGCCGTCCAATTCCGCGACCATGTCAGCCAGCGAACGCTGGCTTCGAGGCGAAAAGGTTTCGGGGGAGGCGCTAGGATCGGCCGCGCCATCCTGGATGTTGAGCTGGAGCGAGCCGGCGAAAGCCTCCACGCGGCCGCGCACGTGCACCGGACGGCCCGCCGCAAGGATCGGCTCAAGCGCCTTGACGCGGCCGCTCTTTCCTCCGGCCGAGTCCCACACCTTGGCCGAAATCGTCCCCGTGGCGTCCTGAAGCTGTCCCTCCCAGTAAGGATCGCCGCCCTTCGTGCGCCTTACCGCGCAAGAGACCAGCCAGAGCGTTCCCTCGAAGACTTGTCCTTCCTTGAGCTCGCTGACCGCCGCCATTGCCAACCTCCAGGAGCAATGTTATACCATTTCGCGACAGCGGGGGAGATGCGCCCCTCCACGCTCCACCAACTATGCGCTATACTTCCGGCGAAGGGCGTGCCAGTGGAACGAAGCTCGTTCTTGCGCAAGTTGTTTTTCGTTGACGCCGCCTCGGACGTACAGCGGATCGTCCGGGGCCTGCCGCCATATTCAGGCAGGTCCGATTACGGCGCCGCGGCTCACAAAGTGCCGTTCACTTTCCTGAGGCCGCCGGGCGCCTGGCTGGAGCCGGTTTTCCTTGCAAGATGCACCCGGTGCGACCTTTGCATTGACGCGTGCCCTCCGGCGATCATCATCCATGCCAGCCACCCGCTGATGGGCGCGGGCACTCCAATCGTTGACATCGCCATCGCCCCGTGTGACGAGTGCGGCAAGTGCATCGAAGCGTGCCCCGAGGAGGCGCTGTCGCGCAACGAGGACCGGCGCATGGGGCGGGCGGTCATCCACCACGACACCTGCTTTGCAGCCTCCGGCGAAAGCTGCACGCGCTGCGTGGACGTTTGCCCCGAACCTGGCGCAATCGCGATAACCGGCGAACACCGCGTCGCCGTTGATTATAATCTCTGCACCGCGTGCGCGATGTGTTTCGCGGCTTGTCCAACAAATCCCAAGAGCGTCCACATCGAGGGGCGCCCCCCATTGCCGCTGCGCGCCCACCCGCGCGTTCCAAGCGGGCCGTTGAAAACTCCCGTAGGCCGCGTGCGGGTTTCTCAACCGCCTGCTGGACAGAGAGGCTCATGACAGGCGCGGTCCCCGCCCTCGCCATTTCCGGCTTGACCAAACGCTACGGTCGCGTGGAGGCGGTTTCCGGCTTGACGATCAGCGCCTATCCTGGCGAAATCTACGCCTTCCTCGGCCCTAACGGCGCCGGAAAGACAACGACTCTCAGGTGCGTCGCGGGCTTGCTTCTCGCGGACGCCGGCGCCATCGAGGTCTGCGGCTTCAAGGTCGAGCCTGACGCGATCCCATTCCGCACGGCGCTTGCCTACGTCCAGGACCGGCCCTATCTCTACGAAAAGCTCACCGCCTGGGAGCACCTTGAGTTTCTCGCCTCGGCGCGCGGCCTGAAGGGATGGCAGCCCAAAGCCGAGCGTTTTCTCGGCCTGTTCAACCTCTCCGATTGGCGCCACGCGCTGGTGGAGGGCTTCTCCCACGGCATGCGCCAGAAGCTCGCGCTTGCCGGCGCGCTTTTGCACGAGCCGCGACTATTGATGGTTGACGAACCGATGGTCGGCCTCGACCCGCGGTCCTCCAGGGACGTGCGAAAGCTTTTCAAGACGCTTGCCGAGTCGGGCGTCTGCCTCTTTCTTTCCACGCACTCCCTCGATATGGCGCAGGCCGTCGCCGGCCGAATCGGCATTCTACACAAAGGGCGGCTTGTCGCCGAGGGAACCTTTGCCGAATTGCAGGCGCTGGCGCGTCAGCCGGACAGCTCCCTCGAGGAAGTTTTCATCAGGCTCACCGAAGACGCCCAGGAAGACGCCGCGCCCGCGATAAACGAGGCCGGGCCATGAGAAACCCTTTGAGGCCGCGCCTGGGCCTTGTTCTTGGCGGAGGAGGCGCGAGGGGCTTGTCCCACGTCGGCGTCATCGAAGCATTGGAGCACGCGCGCATTCCGGTTGACATCGTGGTCGGCACGAGCGCCGGGGCGCTGGTGGGCTCGCTCTATTGCGCGTACGGAAACAGCGCGGACGCCAGGGAGAGGCTCGCCAGGTTCGCCTCGTCGCCGCAATTCAAGGAGGAGAAGTTCGCCGACCTGGTTGCCATGGCGCCGCTTCCCGGCGCGGACCAGGGTTTTCTTCAAACCGCGCGCCGTTTTTACAAGCTTGGGCTGTTTTTCGCCACCACGCTTTTTCAGAAGAGCTTTATTGACACGACGCAGTTCGAGCACGACATCGCCGGCGTCGTCCCGGACGCGAACATAGAGGACCTCGCGCTGCCACTGGCTATCGTAGCCACCGATTTGAGGCTGGGCCGCGAGGTCGTTTTGACAAAGGGGCCGTTACGCACCGCGGTGATGGCTTCGAGCGCGATAGCGGGGGTCTTTCCTCCAGTCGAGATTGACGGAATGGAGCTCGTGGACGGCGGCTTCGCCAACCTCGTACCCGTCGAGGTCGCGTTTCGCATGGGTGCGGACGTGGTCGTGGCCGTGGACGTCTCATCCAACATAAGCGACTCGCAGGAGTTCAGCCGGACCGGCAGCTCCATAAGCCTTCGAGCGGCCGCGATACAGGCGGAGACGGCGAAAAATCTCCAGACGCGTTTCGCCGGCGTCGTTATCAAGCCGTTGGTCTCGGACTTCCATTGGGCGCAGTTCGGCCTCTACAGCCGGATCATCCCGCGAGGGCGCGAGGCGGCCGAGGCGGCACTGCCCGAGATCAGGCGGGTGCTACGCCGCGCGCTGGTTCGCAGGCCGTTTTGGGCGCTTTTCGGCAGAACATGGGCCGTGGACTTTAGGAGGAAGCAATGAATACCAAACGTCTGGTAGCTTTTGGCGGAATCGGTTGCCTGGCCGTGGTGGCCTTGATCGCCGCCGGGTTGGTCGTCGCCGGCGTCCTCGCAAAGCGCGCTCTAAGCCCTGAAAAGGTCCGCCCGATGGTTGAACAGAAGCTCTCCGCCGCATTGGGCAAGCCGGTCACCGTGGGCGCGGTTGGTTTTTCGTTCTTTCCCATACCCAAGGTGACGGCCTCGGAGATCAAGGCCGGGCCGGCGACCGGCGGCGCGCCTTCGTTATCGCTCAAGTCGGTCGAGGTCGTCCCAAACCTGATGTCTCTTTTCTCCGGCGCCGTGATAATTGACCGGGTGAAGATCAAAGGCCTTGACGCATCCGTTCTCAGGGACAGGAGCGGGCGCTGGATTCTTCCCGTAGCGCCGCCTCCGGCATCGAGCGCCCCGGCCGCCTCCTCGGCGCCCTCGCCGATCGTGCGCGACATCCGGCTGAGCGATTCGTCCTTCCGCCTTGTTGACCAGGTGATGAAGTCGCCCGCCGGCTCTCATGAAGTGGCTGCGGTTGGCAACATTGACGCGCGCATCTCCGCTTCGGGGGGGGCGGCCCAGATCGAGGATCTCAGAGGCAATCTAGGAAAGACGAGCGTGGAGGGCTCCGCCGAGGCCGGCGCTAACGAAACCGTCTTGAAGCTCGACGCAAAGAGCCTCAACAACGGCGACCTTCCAGCCTTGATGGCCATTATCGGAATGGAGCCAATCGCCGGCCTCTCGGTGGGCGGCAAAGTCCCGTTGAACGTTGAGCTGCGCGTTCCCGCCGGCCCAGACCCGATTTCGGCCACCGGCCACGCGGCAATAGAGAAGCTCAAACTCGGCACGCTTGAGATTGACAACGCGGCCGCGCCATTCCAACTGGCCAGGGGCGTCGTCACGATGAAGCCCTTCACCTTCAACGCCTACAACGGCCATCAGCAGGGCAGCGTCGCGATGAACCTGAACCGCACTCCCGTCAGCTACACCATTCATACCTCGCTTGACGGGCTCGACGTGAACGCCGCGCTGAGCGCCAATACCAGCGCGAAGGACTTTCTATACGGAACGGCGAAGGTGTCCGGCGACGTTCACGGAGCGGGCTTTGACCAGGGCGCGCTCACGAAGAACCTCGGCGGCCAGGCGGACGTCTCCGTCGTAAACGGAATGCTGAAGAACTTCCCGCTTCTCGCGCGCATCAACCAGGCGCTGCGCATCACCCAGGGCAACGACAAGGACACGAAGTTCGACAGCCTCACGGGCCACTTCGCCATCATCTCCGGCAAGGCCCACACCGACGATCTCCTTCTGAAAGCCGGAGAGCTTACCGTCACCGCCAAAGGGGACATCAACCTGAACATGACGCTCGACATGAAGGGAACGGCCACGTTCTCGCCGTCCAAGTCCAGGGAGATAACCCACAGCCTCTCCGAGCTTTCGCGCCTCACGAATGACAAGGGAGAGCTTGAACTGCCGCTTGTCATTTCTGGCAGCATCTCCTCGCCCGGCATAACCGTTGACCTCACCAGCGCCATCAAGAAGGGCGTCACCCAAGAGATCAAGGAGAAGCTCAAGGACAAACTCAAGGGACTATTTGGAAGGTGACGAGCCCGTTGCGTGAACGCTTCACTCACCAGCATTCCCCGGCCACTCCTAATATCCATCGCGGGATTGGGGGAAAATGTCCCCTGATCGCCAGAATGAAAGATGTGATAATCTTTGGGGGCCGTTTTGGAGCGCCGAAACGGCTAGCTGGAGCCTTGGGGCACCATTTCGGCGTCCCGAAGCGGGAACCTGAAGCCTGAGGTCACCATTTCGGCGTCCCGAAACGGGAACCTGAAGCCTGAGGTCACCATTTCGGCGTCCTGAAACGGGAACCTGAAGCCTGAGAGCACCATTTCGGCGTCTCGAAACGGCGCGCCAGGGCTTCGGGCGGACATTTCGGCGAAACTCCGGCACGGGGCCGGTTTCGTTATACGGGTGATCTGCCAAGCAACACAAAAGCTAGGAGGTAAGCATGGAAATGCCGGCTTCAAGAACGAGTGGCATGACGCTTTTGAGGGAGTACGGGCTTTACCATCAGACGCGGCTTGACGGCGACAAGAACCTCGCCGGCATGGCGGCGAGCTGGCGCAAGGCCCAGGAGAGGCTGAAGGCCAAGGTGGACGCGCACGACGCCGCGGCGGCGTCGGCGATGACAGCCATGGCCGTCCGCGACGGAGAGGACGCGGCGCTCGATTCGTCCCTGCGCGCATTCTACGGCGCGCTTCTGGCCAAGACGGGGAACGACCGGAAATCGCCCCTTTTCGACATCTACTTTCCCCAAGGCATCACGGCCATCGCCAACGCCCCCATGGAAATGGAGCTGCAGAAAGTCTCGATCCTTCTTACGAAGCTCGCGCAGGAAGAGGACGAAGCCCTCAAGAGCCACATGGGCCCCATCACCGCCGCGATGAACAACCTCGCCGCCGCCATTGACCACCACAAGGCCGCCCATGACGCGGAGCTTCAAGCGTACGGCCTGGTCGAGCAGGAGAAGGTCAACTGGCTCGACGCCTACAAGTTCGACCACCGGACCCTCGTCCAGATGTTCTACAAGGACCGCAAGAAACCCGACAGCTACTTCAAGCCCGTCCCCAAGGCAAAGAAGAGAAACGGCAACGGCGATGCCACGCCACCCGCCGCGAAGGCGTGAGGCGTTTCGGGTTATGAGTTACCCCAATCCCGCGATGGAACTGCAACGGTGCCCCCAAATGCCGATGAGCACGTC
>JBBIMN010000124.1:0-7054 GCA_037444385.1 Acidobacteriota bacterium
GGGAACCACTGGACAGTACACCTGGACGGGAGTCCCCAATCCGTCGGGCGACTCCAGCCGCTTCATCTGGTTTTTGGTGGCGGGAGACGACGGAGCAGCGACGGAAGGTTCGTGGGGGCTCACGTCGGCCAACGCAGAACGCGGCCCTGGCGGCGGGGCGGCCGCGAGCGGAAAGTGCAACTGCACGGCCAAGAACCTCTCTGGAAGCTGTGGGGCACAGTAGCGGAAAAAGCCCAAGGGCAAAGGAGGCGCCACCGGCAAACAGGCATCCCGCGGATCGCCGCCTTCATCCCCAGAAGTTCCAATGCCAACTCATAAGTTGAACCCCGAAACTCAAGGCCCCGGGCTGGTTGTCACGGCTTGAGTTTTTTGCCGAGGAGTCTCTTGAGTATGGCCGGGTCGGCTTTGCCGCCGCTGCGTTTCATGGCGGCGCCGACGAGAAAGCCAAACGCTTTCTGTTTTCCGGCGCGGTAGTCATTAGCCGCCGCCGCTTCCGATTCGATCACTTCGTCCACCAAGGCTTCAAGCGCCTCCTCGCCACCGGCAACGTTAGCGCCTTTTTCGCGGATCAGATCCTTTAGCTTGCGGCCGGACTTGGAGGCCTCGGCGAACAGTTCCTTCGCGAAGGTGTTGGTGACGCGTCTGGATGCGATCTCGCCAAGGAGGAGGGCGAGGTCCGCTGGCTGGACCGAAAGCTTGTCCCATTTTCCGCCAAGCGCCTTGACCTCGCGCAGCACCTCGCTCATCACCCAGTTGGCGGCGATTTTGGGCGCGGAGCCCGAAACCACGGCCGTCTCGAAATAGAGCGCCGCATCGGGTTGCGCCGTCAGGACACCCGCGTCGTAAGAGTTGAGCCCATAATCGCGCTCGAAGTGTTCACGCCTTGCTTCCGGCTGCTCTCCCATAAGCCTTCGCTGCTCTTCGATGAGTTCGCCGCTGATGCGGAGCGGCGGCAAATCGGGCTCTGGAAAATAGCGGTAGTCCTCGAGCGCCTCCTTGCCTCTGAGCGGAAAGGTTTTGCCGGAAGCCGGATCGAAGAGGCGGGTCTGGCGCTCCGGCGCCGCGCCGTTCGCGCGCTCGCCGGCAAGCCTTACGGCCTCGAAGGCAAGCGCCTTTTCAACGAAGCGGAACGAATTGAGGTTCTTGATCTCGCTTCTGCCGCCGCCGCCGGCGGAGATGTTCGCGTCACACCTTAGCGCCCCCTCCTCCATGCGGCCCGATGTCACGCCGGCGAAGGTGACCTTTTGCCAGAGAAGGCGAAGCAGTTCCGAGGCCTCTTCCGGCGAAGCCAAATCCGGCGCGGTTACGATTTCGACGAGAGGAGCGCCCGACCTGTTGAAGTCAAGGCAGGTCCAATCCTCGGAACCTGGAACGCCGCCGTGCAGGCTTTTGCCGGCGTCCTCCTCGACGTGGACGCGAATTATTCCAACGGGGCGGCCATCGCCAAGGCGCAACTCGCCGCCAAGAGCGAGAGGGCGGGCCTGCTGGGTGATCTGGTATCCCTTTGGAAGGTCTGGATAGAAATAGCTCTTGCGGTCAAAGCGGCTCTCCTTCTGGACACTTGCCCCGACGCAGAGCGCCGCGCGAACGCCCAAGGCCACGGCATTTTTATTGAGGGCCGGAAGGGCGCCCGGCAGGCCGAGGCAAATGGGGCATACTGCGCTGTTCGGCGAATCGCCGAAGCCTGGCGCGCACCCGCAGAAGAGCTTCGTCCGCGTCTGCAACTGGACGTGAACCTCCAACCCGATGACCACCGGCCCTGTGACAGGTTGCCGGGGAGTGGCGGCTTGTGACTGGTGAGAGAGTGCCATCTTCGCCTTGCCCCTTCAATAAAAGTCTAGCACAAAGAGGGATGGGGGAGGGCCGATGGACAATGGCCGGTAAAAGAAAAGCACCGCGGGATCGTCCGCCATCTACCATCCGTTACCCCGTCATCTCTGAACTTTCTTTGCTCCTTCCCCCGGCTCCTTTTTCCATGATAGGATTCTCTCCTGAGGGTTGGCGCCGTGGTCTTGGTGGCGCCAGGGCATTGTGGGATCGGGAGGCCGCGCGATGGCTTCGGATGCATTCAACGATATCAGCCTCTGTTTTCGCGTCCATTCCTACCTGCGCTACACGGACCTTTTCGAGTCGCTTTGCAAGGCGGTCTTCCCCGAGTTCGGCATTCCGGTTGAGCGGATTGACTGGATTTGCCTTTCGGTCCGCGAGGCGGTCAACAACGCCGTGCTCCACGGCAACAAGAAGGATCCGTCAAAGTGGATTGAATTTGAAATGGAGCGGGCCGGCGACGCTGTTTTGCTTAGGGTGTGGGACGAGGGACAAGGGTTTGACCAGAGCGCCTTGTCCGACCCAACCGCTCCGGAGAATCTCTTGCGGCCCAGCGGGCGTGGTATATTCCTGATTCGGCAGTTCGTGGACGGCGTGCGGTTCTTGGACGGCCGCCCCGGCCACTTTGGAATGGAAATTCGCGTTGACATTGGAAATGAGCGAAAGATATCCGGACAGGAGGAGTAAAATGGCGTTCAAAACGTACGAGAAGGGAACCGTGACGGTGCTGGAGCTTCAGGGTCGCATCACATTGGGCGGCGCCGACGTCAAGATGCGCGACCTGATCAAGGCGCAGCTTGAAGCCGGCAAGAAAAAGATCGTGCTCGACTTGGGAGGCGTCTCATTCATTGATTCATCAGGGCTTGGCGAACTGGTCGCCGCCTATACGACGGCGCGAAGGCAAAACGTAACCCTCAAGCTGGCGAACCTCACGAAGAAGATTGACGACCTAATGGAAATCACGAGGCTTGCTTCCGTCTTCGATACCTATTCCAGCGTGGACGAGGCGGTAAAGTCGTTCTGAAGCGGTTGGTGTATATTGGCCTTTCCCCTCCATGGCGGGGGTGGCCGGGAGGAAGCAATGATCAAGGCGGACATCGTCTCCGAGGTGGCTCGTGTCGCGGACATTTCGCGCCTGAAGGCCGAGGACTCGGTTGAGCAGTTCTTTGAAGCCGTTCGCGAGGCGCTGAACAAGAGTGAAAAGGTCGAATTCAGAGGCTTTGGCGTATTTCGCGTCAAAGAGCGCAAGAAGGGGCTGGGACGCAACCTGAAAACCGGCGCGCCCGTGCCTATTGCTCCAGGCAAGACCGTGAAGTTCAAGCCTTCGATTCGCTTTTTCCAATAACACATTGGACGGCCTGACTTTACGATCCGTGGCCGGGCGGGAGCGCCCGGGGTTTCGCCACTATGCGCTCTTCGCCTGCACGCTTGTAACAACGCTTTTCGCCGGAACGGAGCTTCTGCCGCGGTTCGCGGACGCGTCCATCTCCGAGCACGTTTCGGCGCTCGCTTCAAATCCGCTGATCCTTTTTCAGGGAGCCCCCTTTTCATTGTCGCTCCTTCTTATTTTGGGCGTCCATGAGTTCGGCCATTTTAGCGCCGCGCGCCGCCTGGGCGTAAGGGCGACGTGGCCTTACTTCATACCCGGCCCGCCATACTTTTCCGTCGGAACTTTCGGCGCCTTCATCCGCCTCAAGAGCTCAATTCCCGACAGGGGCAGCCTTCTGGAAATCGGGGCTTTGGGGCCCGTGGCCGGGTTCATTGCCTGCGTGGCGATGATGCTTCTCGGCTATGCGATGCTGGCGCTGGGGTATAGGGTTCCGACGGACCTTGGCGCCAACGTGAATTTGCCGTTGGGCTACTGGATCATGAACGGCGTTTTTCTTGGAAGGTGGGGCCACACGATGGTTTTTTTTGAAAACCCGCTCCTGGCCGCCAGTTGGATAGGTTTTTTCGTTCAAGGGCTGAATCTTCTTCCGGCGGGACAGCTCGATGGCGGCCACGTGCTCTATGCTTTGGCCAGGCGCCGCCACCTTCTCGTCTCAAGGGGGCTTGGGCTCGTGTTGTTTGCCCTGCTGCCGTGGGGTCTTCACTTCGGTCTCTGGGCACTGCTGCTTCTGGTGCTGGGTTACGGCCACCCAGCCTGCGTTTGGGAGGAACGCCCTCTTCAAGGGCGCCAGACTTTTCTTGGGGCGCTGGCTCTCATAATTTTCATTCTCTGTTTCCATCCGCTCCCCTTCGCATGGACGGGATGAACCGGATGCGCCGTGTAATGTAACATCATCCGGCATCTCTCATCCTTCATCCTCCTTGCATTGCGATATTGCATTCGCGGCGCTGAAAGGCTAAGCTGGCATTGCCGGCGCGAGGCGCGCCGGCTGGAGGCCTGTTGTCAATGGCCGCGCAGCGTCGCCGTGCCCCGTCTTTGTTTGCCGCCGTAACGGCTATTGCCGTCCTCGTATCCTGCTGTGGCCTGTTCCAGAGCAAAGAGGCGCGCTACAAGAAGTACATGGAGTGCGCCGAGCGGCTGACTTCCGACAAATCCATAGAGCTTTTGCATCATGGGTACGCCTGCTGCGAGGAGCTGCCTCCAGAATTGAAGGATCGCGAGGCCGCAAAGCGGTTCTACCTGGACAAGGCTCGTGTCTTGAAACCGGAATCTCCGGAGCCTTGCGCCGCCATAGGCCTTTCCTATTGGGAGGGCGGCGATTACGCTCGCGCGCTCGAAGCCTACCAGCAGGCGGCCAGGTTGACGGACAGGCCGTTCGCCTGTCTCGTCGCGGAGGCCACGATGATGCGCCTTTGCGGCCGGTATGAAGACGCGCTTCGCCTGGCCGGCGACATCGAAAAAATTCGCGGCGTGGGCGGCGCGAAGACAGCGGCCTACCTGCGGGGAAGGGTCTTATACGAAGAGGGGCGGATGGCGGAGGCGCGCTCGGATTTCGAGAAGGCGATCGCCCTCGCCGGCAAGAGCGGCTACTTTCTCGCACCGTCCCCCTACACGATGGAGGATGCCTGGTTTTACATGGCTCAAATCCGGCTGAAGCAGGGAGACACGCTGGGCGCTTACAACGATTTCAAGGTTTACCTTTCCAGGATGACCAACCCGGAGTTCCAGCTCTGGTACGCGCAGAAGCTGCTGCCCCGCTACGGCGCGGATCAGAAGGGGCTTTACGATACGATCGAGGAAAATTGGGTACGCGAACGCCAGTAGAATGTCGCGGCCATAAGGCTCTTGCCCGTTATGGCCAAAGGAGGAGAAGATGTTGAAGCTTGAACCGAAAAACGTCTGGGAATACTTTGAAAACCTCTGCAAGATTCCGCGCCCGTCAGGCTACGAAGAAGCCGCCGGCAAGTACGTCGTTTCTGTTGCTCAGAAGCACGGGATTCCGTGGCAGAAGGACGCCGTAGGGAACATCGTTATACGCGTCCCAGGCAGCCCGGGCAAGGAGACGTCGCCCGTGACGGTCCTTCAGGGCCACACCGACATGGTCTGCGAGAAGAACAGCGGCACCGCGCACGATTTCATGAAAGACCCCATACGGATGCGGGTTGACGGGGATTGGGTGAAGGCCACCGGGACAACGCTCGGCGCGGACAACGGCATCGGCGTCGCCATGGCGCTTGCATTATTGGACGAGAAGGGGCTGGTTCATCCGCCACTGGAACTGCTCTTCACCATTGACGAGGAAACCGGGCTGAACGGCGCCAACGGCTTGAAGCCAGGTTTTTTGAAGGGGCGCCGCCTCCTGAATCTGGACACCGAGGAGGACGGCCAGCTTTACGTCGGCTGCGCTGGCGGGATAGACACCGTCATCACGCTGAACGTGAAGCGGGAGAAAGCCGCTCCAAGGAAAGGTGTTTACAAGCTCGGAGTGACGGGCCTTCGCGGAGGCCACTCCGGTGGCGACATTCACGAAGGCAGGGGCAACGCCAACCAACTTCTTCTTCGGTCGCTCTGGGCCATTGATGAAGCGGGCTCTTCATTCCGCCTGATATCGTTCGACGGGGGCTCGAAGCGCAACGCGATTCCGCGCGAGGCGTTCGCGACGCTCCTTCTGACGGATGCGGCGCTGCCCAAGGCGAAGAAGGCGCTCAAGGCGTTTGAAGCCGCCGCCAAAGGGGAGCTTAAGGGCGTTGATGAGGGCCTTTCAATTACGCTCGCCCCGGTAAAGGCCGAAATGCCCCCGATGGCCGAGGCCAGCCAGGAGAAGCTTCTGAACCTTCTGGGGGCGATACCGCACGGCTATGTTGAATACAGCAGGGAAATACACGGCCTCGTCCAGACTTCGACGAACTTCGCAATCGTCACAACCGCGAAGGGCTCCGTCGAGGTCTGCACCTCCCAGCGTTCGAGCGTATGGTCGCGCCTCATGTGGGCCTCGCGGTGGGTTGAGAGCGTCGGTCTTGCCGGCGGCGCGAAGGTAGAGCACTCCTCCGCCTACCCTGGCTGGAAGCCCGACTTGAGTTCGCCGATTCTCAAACAGGCGCAAGAGACTTATAAACGGCTGCACGGCGTCACGCCAGAGCCGAAGGCCATCCACGCAGGGCTTGAGTGTGGCATCATCGGCGCGAAGTACCCCGGAATGGACATGGTCTCCATGGGGCCGGAAATCAGAAACGCCCATTCTCCCGATGAGGCCGTCTCGGTCTCTTCCGTCGAAAAAACTTACGATTACTTGAAGGCGCTTCTTCGGGACTTGGCGGGCTGAAAGCAGGAAGCGGGGGCCTGCCGCTGACAGGCCTCGGGCTTTAAAAATGGCACTGGCGGAATCTCCGGCGGAGGCGGCCCATGGACGGCGAGAAACCTGAATCTGATGCGTGCGCTGAATTGGAGAAGCTTATAGAACGGCTTGCGGAAGTCCTGGAGACTTCCGCTGGTTTGCCACCTGACGCAAGGCCGAGTCTGAACGCTCTTCTCTCGGAGGCCCGCTCTGCTCTCAAGGAGGGCGAGCCTGACGATAAGACACGAGCCAGCCTCCACCATGGGTTTCTTGGCGCGCTCGAGCGTTTCGGGGAGAGCCATCCAGACTTGGCCTACGCCATAAGCCGCGTGGTGGACGCGCTCAGCGGGCTGGGGATTTAGGCGGGAAAAGTATGAAGTGTGAAGGGCTTTCCCATGCGCGCATTTGCCTTGCATTCATACTTGCCTTATGCAGCCCATACCTAAGTACTCCGTTCCGGAAATACGCTGGCATTCGGCCGCCGCCGCATCCCGCGGGGCGGC
>JBBIMN010000125.1:0-7046 GCA_037444385.1 Acidobacteriota bacterium
CGATTCATTCACCAGCATTCCCCGGCCACTCCTAATATCCATCGCGGGATTGGGGGACTAATGCTCGATTGACTCTAAATCAATGACGGTTATTTCAGGCGGGGCGAAGAGGCGGACGGGTGGCCCCCAGGTGCCGGTGCCCCGGCTGACGTAGATCTCGCCGCCTTCAGGGAGCTTGGTCAGCCCGCACCAGAAGGGATACGACAGCCTGGCCACGAAGTTGAAAGGAAATATCTGGCCGCCGTGCAGGTGGCCGGAGAGCTGAAGGCCGAAGCGCCCGGCGGCGCCGTGCGCCACTATGGGCTGGTGCTTCAGCAAAATTACGAACCGGGAGACATCAACGGTGGCGAGAATTGGCCGTTCGTCCGGCGCTCCCCCGCCGTTTTTCAAGTGTGATCCCGCCGGGTCGTCAACTCCAACCACGGTCAGCCAGTCTCCGATATTGAGTTTCTCCTGGCGCAAGACGGTGAAACCGGCTTTCCTTGTGAATGCCAGCGCTCTTTCGATGCCGGCGTAAAATTCATGGTTGCCCGTTACAGCGAACTTGCCAACGCGCGCGGGCAAAGCGGCGAGGCGGTCCGACAATCCGTCCAGCGACGCCGGTTCCCCATCCACCAAGTCTCCCGTTGAAACGAGGAGGTCTGGTTGCGCGGCCTCCACCGCGCGAGCGATGCGGCTCATCAAGCCCCGCCGCAAGATCAGCCCGAAATGGACGTCGCTTATCTGGACGACCCGAAAACGGCCCACCTCTTTGGGAACCTTGGCGCTACGGATGACAAGGTGTTCCGTGCGGACCGCTCTCGCCTCGAAAAAGCCATAAACGTTTCCAGCAAGGCTGAGGCTGAGAGCCAGGAAGAAAGAAAGCTTCACGCCCGGCGCCAGTCCAGTGGCTCGCGGGCCGAACGCCATGCCGGCAAGCGCCTCGGCTCCGCGCAAGAGGTCGAACACCAAAGAGGCGCAAATAAAGAGAAAGAGAAGGCCGAGCCAGCACCAGCCCGTCCACGCCATCACCCTCGCCGTGCCTTCGATATTTGCGCGTTCGCAGAGGCGCATGAGGACTGGCGCCAAAATCATCAGGAGAAGCCAGCAGCCAAGCAGGACCGTTCCCCTTACGCCCAGAGATAACGCCGCCCTCGCGCGCCAGAGAACGTAGCCGTTCATGGAACCATAAATGGCCAGGTAAAAAACAAGAAACGCGGTCATCGCGCCCCCCTGAAATTAGGCGGGCAGAAAGCATGGTTAAGGGGCAAGGGTGAAGGGTGAAGGGCAAGCATGAAGTATGAACTATGAAGGATGAAGCGTGGCACCTCTTCTTTTAATTCAACCTTCATAATCTTCACCGCGCCTGCCGCCGGCGCTAGGCAACGGTGCAGCGCTCGATGACAACGTCCTTAAGCGGCCTGTCGCCTGGTCCCTTGGCGCATTTCCCGATTGCCTCAACGGCCTCCATCCCTTTCACGACCTCGCCGAAAATCGTGTGCTTCCCGTTGAGCCACGTTGTCGGCGCGAGCGTGATGAAAAACTGGCTGCCGTTGGTGCAAGGGCCGGCGTTGGCCATAGCCAGGAGGCCTTTTTTGGTAAAGCCTGGAGAGCCGGCGATTTCGTCCTCAAACGGTTTGCCCCAGACGGAGTCTCCGCCTCGGCCGGTGCCCGTTGGATCGCCGCCCTGAATCATGAAGCCATCAATCACCCGGTGAAAAATCACCTTGTCGTAGTAGCCGTCCTTCGCGTGTTTTGAAAAGTTCTCGCACGCCTTGGGCGCCTTGTCGGCATAAAGTTTCAACGTGATATCGCCGTGATTCGTATGCAGCGTGACCTGGGACATGCGGCCTCCCTATGGATGAAGGTTGAATTACTAATCCGAGAGGGCAGAGGTTGACCCCTTCCCTCTCAGCGCTGCTGGACTGCCGACATTACCGCCGCCGGAGTAGTAGAAGAAGTACCACACTTCATCCTTCATGATTCAGACTTCATAACTTATTCCTCCGCGGGGGTTATGCGGGCGCGGCCCATGGACTTGGACTGGTAGAGCGTCTCATCAGCCGTCTTGAGAAGCGCCTCCAGGGCGGTGTGGCGCACCATTTTTGTGACAAGTCCTCCGCTGATTGTCACACTTCGGCCCGTCATCTCAGGGACTTCGATCTCGGCTATCGCCTTCTCGATCCGCTCCGCCACCCTAAGAGCGGCGCGAAGGTCGGTCTGCGGAAAGAGCACCACGAACTCGTCGCCTCCGTAACGGCCGAAGATGTCGTACTCACGCAGGCTGGAGGCAACGGCGCGGCAAAGAGCGGTAAGGACATCGTCGCCGGCCTGGTGGCCATACGTATCGTTAATTTGCTTGAAGTGGTCAACGTCGAAAAGCAGAAGGGAAAGCTGCAGGCCAAGCCGCGCGCTACGCTCGAACTCCTTGCGCGACAGTTCCAGAAAGTGGCGCCTGTTGTAAATTTTGGTGAGGCCATCAGTGGTGGAGAGCTCCAGCAGCAGCGCGTTCTTCTGCCGCAGCTCGTCTTGAAGCATCTTGATCTTGAGGTGGACCTTCACCCTGGCCAAGAGCTCGCCCTGATGGAAAGGCTTCGTGATGTAATCGCTGGCGCCAGAGGAGAGGACCTTCACTTTTTGGTCAACGTTACCGATGGCCGTCAACATTATGACCGGAACTTCCTCAAGCTCCGGGCGGCTGGAGATGAGCTGAAGAAACTTGAGCCCGTCGAACTCTGGCATGACCAAGTCGCAGAGTACAAGGTCGGCGGGCTTATCCAAAAGAGCCCTGAACCCCTCAAGGCCGTTCGACGCTTCACGGCACTCTACGCCGATGCCCTCGCTTTCGAGCGCCTGCCTTATTTCGCGCCGGATGGCCGGAGAGTCGTCTACGATGAGAACCTTGTGCTGCCGCGGGACGCCCATGCGCAGTCACCCTTCCCCAAAGGCGCGCCAAATGCGCGGCGCGCGGGGGATAAATTACTATATGTCAACCAGCGACCGTTCGCAACGGCCTTACGCCGTCCTAAAGCGCCTTGCAGGCCGCCAGCGATTCGGCCTCCGGGCTCACCCAAAGAGCCAAGTCAGCGCCTGCGTCAAGTGCCCTTTGGACTCTGTCGCGAAGGCTTCCCTCGGATGCCACGGCGCCCATGCAGAGGTCGTCCGTAATGCTTTGGCCGGCGAAGTCCAAATCTCCTAGAAGGGAATATGCTTCAGGGTTCAAGCTTGACGGCGACGGATCGTCGAAGATGTCGTAGCGGCCATGAGCCATCATGACAAAGGGAGCGATCGGGGCGAGTATCTGAAAAGGCACAAGGTGCTCTCGGCGCGCCTCGGCGTTCCCGCCAATATGCGGCAGGCTCTTGTGGCTGTCGCAGATGGAGCCACCCAGGCCGGGGAAGTGCTTCAGACAGCCTTGGACAGCAGATGCGCCAAGCCCTTCCAAAAAGGCGGCGCAACAGGCGGCCACCGCCTCGGGATCATCCGCGAAAGTCCGTCCCTCCAATCCGGTTCCCGGCTCAAAGGGGCCGAGGTCGGCGACCGGGGCGAAATCCACGTCAAAACCAAGGTCCGCCAAATCCTGGCCGGTCCGTTGGCCGAGGGCGCGCGCACGTTCGGGAGCGGCCTCGAGTTCCGAAGCGCCGGGGAACTTGCGGCCGATCGCTTGAAGGCGGCTGACCCGGCCCCCTTCCTGGTCCAGAGCTATGCGAAGCTCGGGGAGAATGGAATGCATCCAGCCATTAAGTTCGCGGATCTGTCTCTCTCCCTTCAAGTGGCGGGCGAAAAGGAGAACTCCGAATGGCCTTGCTTCAAGAAGAAAACATTCAAGGGCGGAAGAAGGCTCAAAGCTGTCAACCGTGACCCAGATGGGTTTTGATGGTTCAGCCACTTTTCGGCCCGTCGCTCTTCGGCAGTGTAAGGAGCCATAAGGTAGGCTCTGGCTTGCCGGTGGAAACCAGGACGGCCGCTAAAGAACCGGAAGCCGCCGGAGGCAACAGGATTTCCCCTTCAGGCGCCTCCCAGTGCCAAAGTTCCCGGCCGGTCTTCGCCTCGAAAAGAGCGACACGGCGCCCGGCCTCTTCGGCGCATAGAAAACCGGAGCCGGCCGCTACCAGCCCGAATCCCAGTCGCGCCCCCATCCGGGCCTGCCACAATAACTGGCCGTGCGGGGAGACACGGCGAACGGCGTGGTCCCCCGCGCTGAAGACAACGCTTCCATCCGGCCCGGCCAAAGGAGCGCAAACTTCGCCACCGCAACGATAACGAAAACGCTCCTTGCCATTTTTAGTGTCCAGAGCCACCAGATAACCCTCGCGCGTGGCGGCAAAGATTGTTTTGCCGGAACGGCAGGCCAGGCGCGGCGTAAGTTTTTTTGGCGCCCAGTCCCATTGCCGGGCCCCATCCTCCCCAAGCAGGGCGGCGCGGCCCTCTCCGAAGATCCACCAGCCACCCTCGACTCTTGTTCCACCTTCGGCTTTGAACGCCAGCGCGGATTCGGCGCCTGAAGGCAAGCGCAATTTGTCCGGGTAGAGTATGGCGGGCACAGGCGCGCCCGGAAACAAGGCGATGGCGCCTGCATGGACCTGGTCGGCGGTTGAAGGGAAACCGCCTCCCAGCTTCCACAAAGCGCCCGAAGCGTCAAGAGCGAAAACGCCGTTTTGGCAAGCGACGGGCTGAACCGCGGCTGCTATGGGAACAGGGCTGCAATCAGGCGCTCTGTCATTGGCCAGGTCCATCACCTGATTGCGCCCTTCGCGGGTAAATATCCGAAGGCGCCCTTCACAAAAAACGGGGGCGTAATCGCAGGCGATGTCCAGCGCTATCGAACGAGGCGCCGTGCCGGATGGCGCGCTCGATGGAGGCGTGGCCGCCGCTCCAAAAGTGGCCACACACAACAACGCCGCGGGGAGCGCCCTTCGCACCTGCTACTCCTCGCCCGGAGCCGACGCCGGGTCCATCTGGCGGATGATCTGGGTGTTGATGGAGATGGCCTTTTTGTCTTCGAGCTCCTTGCGCCTGCGGGCGACGGCTTCATCGAGAATGCGGGTCGCCGTCTCTTGGGCCTGTTCACGGGCGAACTTGTCGTGGTCTTTCGCGAACTGCGCCATATCGGCGGGTTTTTGCTCCGTTACGACCGCGACGAGGAATCCGTCCTTCAAGGGAAGCGGTCCAACGACCTTGCCAACCGCCGCGGACATCATCGTCTTTCCAATCTTCAGGTCGGCGGTGCCCGCGGCCGGAATGTAATCCTTCGCGGCCAATTCGCCAGTCTGGGCGGTGGCCAGGGACAGCTTCTTGGCCTCCGTTTCCAGAGAAGCCGCGTCCTTCGCTGCGGAGGCTGCGGCCATCGCGGCGGCCCTGGCGGCGGCCATAGCGCGCTCTTCCTTCGCCCGCTTTTCAAGCCCGTCACGAGCCTCGGCGAACGTAGCCGGGTGAGCTGGAACGATTTCAGTTACGCAGAACCGGACCATCCCGCCGCGCGCATCGAGCGGATCGGACCACTTGTCCTTGGCGGCTTCGAAAATTACCTTGTTCAGCGTGTCGTTCAGGCCGAACTCGCCGGCTGGCTCATTCTTGGCAAAGGGCTTGGGGGTGGTCTGGACTTTCAAGCCGAACTTGGCGGCGGCGGCTGTTAGCGCTGCCTCGTCCTTCGCCCCCTTGACCGCCGCCGTAGCCTCTTTGACGGCGGTATCGGCCCTCTCCTTTACCGCGGCGCTGGTGAAAAGATAGGCCTGTTTGGCCTGTGCCTTGACGGCGTCAAAGGGCTTGCCTCCGAATTGTTCCTTGTGAATGTCGTAATAGGCCTTGACATCGGCGTCGGTTACGGGTAGCGCGGAACGCACTTCCATTGGATTCACACTGACGTACTTGATGCTCCGTTTTTCCTCCACCGTCAATGAACTCTTTTTCTGGGCGTAAGCGGCTTGAAGCTCCGCCTCGCTGGGCGCCGAAACTTTGGCGGCGAAATCCGACGCTTTGGCAAAGGCCACCATCGCCTTGTACTTGTCGTTCTGCTCGTGGTAAAGCTGCTTCAGCGTGTCATCGGACATATACTGTGCGTCGGTCAAGAGGTCGTCGAGCTTGCCCACGAGCAGTTGGGAGCGGAAGTATCGCTCGAACTCTTCCGCCGAGACGCCGCGTTGGCCAAGCATCGCGAGATAGTCCTCCTTCGGGTTCGCGAACTTGAAAGTTTTCGATATCGCCTCGGCCAGTTCGGTGTCGGAAACCCTAAGACCGAAGTCCTTGGCGATGTCTTCCATGATCAGCGTCCCGACCATCTGGTTCGCCAGGTTCTGAACCGACCCTTTGAGATAGCTCTCCTTAAACTGGGAACCGAAGAGCGACCGCATACGGTCGGCGTAAAGCTGGTAGCTGAGCCGGAGGCAGCCGGCAGGCATCGTGTTGTCTCCGGCCTTCACCGCGTAATTGGCGGAGAAGATGCGGCCCCGCCGCTCGGCGTCGAGCCCTCCGCCCCACAGGACGAAGATGGCGAGCACGAAAGAAATTATGACGATCCAGAGGACATACTTGAGAACGGGCGTTTCGTGCATGAATCTCAGCAGGTTCATGAGGTGAGCCTCCGCAATAAAGCCTTTATTTTAAAGGAATTCGCGCCCACTTGCAAGCTAAGGCTCATCAACAATGGCGCAAAGCAGATGGCCGATGACGGCGTGGAACTCCTGAATCCTCGGCGTCTCTTTCGCGTTGTAAACGATCGCCACATCACATAGCGAGGCAATGTCGCCGCCGTCTTTGCCCAAGACCGCTATCGTCTTGCACCCATTTTCTTTTGCCTTCTTCAGTCCCTGAAAGACATTCTGGCTGCGGCCCGACGTTGAGATGCCCACCGCCACGTCACCGGGATTGGCGAGCGCTTCCACCTGGCGCTCAAAGATCCGGTCGTATCCGTAGTCGTTGGCTATCGCCGTGATCGCGCTCGTGTCGGTCGTTAGCGCGATACCCGCCAGCCCCCGCCGCTCCCTGCTGTAGCGGCCCGAAAGCTCCGCCGCCCAGTGTTGCGCGTCGGCCGCGCTGCCGCCGTTGCCGCACGCCAGCACCTTCCGGCC
>JBBIMN010000126.1:0-6928 GCA_037444385.1 Acidobacteriota bacterium
ATCCACGAGAGCTTCCCGCCTGGACCCCGTTGAGGCGCTGAGGTATGAATGATAGTTGAAGTCCTGGGCCTTCATAAAAGTTACCTCTCCGGCTCCGCGACGCTTCCTGTGCTCAGGGGCGTGGACCTGGACTTGGCCAAGGGCGAAGTAGTGGCTTTGACTGGCCCCTCCGGTGTTGGAAAGAGCACGCTTTTGAATCTGATCGCGGGCCTCGACCGTCCTGACGCTGGCTCCATAAAGGTGGCCGGCAAGGACGTAACGCAGCTTAAGGGCGGCGGCCTTGATCGCTACAGAAATATAACGATGGGGATTGTTTATCAGTTTCACTTTCTACTGCCCGAATTCACCGCCATCGAAAACGTCCTTCTTCCGGCGCTCGTGGCGCGCAGGGAAAAGGAGGGGCTGAAACGGGCGAATGAGCTTCTCGCCGAGGCGGGGCTCACGGACCGCGCGCACCATTTCCCTTCCCAACTGTCGGGAGGCGAACAGCAGCGGGTCGCGATAGCGCGCGCTCTTGTCAATGACCCGCCGGTCCTTCTGGCCGACGAACCGACCGGCAACCTCGATGAAAAAACCGCCGCGTCGGTGTCAGCCCTGTTGTTCGGTCTGGCCGCCCGGCGAGGGCTTGCGGTCCTGATGGCAACCCACAACACGGGCCTTGCCGCGGCCTGCCACCGCGTCGTTCGCCTTGCCGAAGGCCAAGCATGGTGACAAGAACAGGCAACGGGTGGTATAATCCCAGGTTGGGGAGAGCGGATGAGCGATAGCTTCACTGGCCAGGCCCGCTGGGCCATCCATTTCGCGAGAAAACAAATGAGGCGGAACACCCTGAGCACCACTCCTTTCATGACGGGTGACTAATGGCGAAAATGAGATTTTGCGCGGTGTTTTTTATCGCTCTGGCATTCTTTTCCGGCGCCGTGGCGGCGGCAGAGTCCCCGCGAATAGAGAAAATAATCCTGGAAGGCAACGACCGCCTTTCACAAGATGCTTTCCTGGCTCTGACGTCGCTCCGTCCTGGTGACATCTATAACCCTGAAGCGGTTGCCAAGGAATACAAGAAGATATGGGACTCCGGGCTTTTTGACGACCTCAGCGTTGAAGCCAAGGACGGGGCCACCGGAAAGATACTCATTTTCCACGCCAAGGAACGTCCTGTCATAGCCACGGTCGAGTTCAAAGGGTCAAAGACTCTTACATCTTCAACGGTATTGGATAAATTAAAAGACAACAACGCGGAGATCAAGTCCGGCACGGTCTTGGATTACGCCAAGATCAAGCACACGGAGGCGGCGTTGCGGTTCATGGCCGCCGAGAAGGGCTTCCCTGACGCCGTTGTTTCATCCAAGGTCAACCCGATAGGCCGCTCGCAGGTCTCCCTGGTTTTCAATATCACTCAGGGCCCGAAGGCGCGTATTTCCAAGATCAAATTCGTCGGCAACCACGCCTTCTCCAAAATCAAGCTGCGCTACACCATGAAGAAGACTCGCCAGCATTGGCTTTTCTCCTGGGCCAGCCGCCATGACCTGTACACGGCATCGCGGTTCAACGAGGACACCAAGCTTGTCCGCGACCTTTACGAAAGCCACGGCTATCTCGACGTTGACATAGGCGATCCCATCATAGACAGCCGTGTCAACGAAAAGAAGAGCCGCAAATGGCTCACGCTGACCATCCCCATCACCGAGGGGCTATCCTACAAAATGGGTGATGTCCATTTCGAGGGGAACCACATCTTCACCAACGCGGAACTCATGAAGGGCCTGAAGTTCAAGAAAGGGGCGACGCTCGACAAAGTTGCGCTGGGGTACGTGATGAAAGCCATCGAGGGGCGTTACGGCGCAAAGGGCTACATTTATGCCACCGCCACCCCCATTTTTGACAAGGACCCGAAGACCAAGATCGCGAACGTCACTATCTCGATAACCGAGGATCAGCAGTACTACGTTAACCGCCTGGAGTTTTTTGGAAACACCTCGACGCGTGATTACGTTCTTCGACGGGAGATGCAGGTCCCGGAGCAGCAGATATTCAACTACCGCCGTTACCAGCGGGGCCTTTACAAGCTCAAGCAGACGGGGCTCTTCGAGGTGAAGGACGACCCGGTCATCAGCAAGGTTCCCAATACAAGGACCGTCAACATTGACGTGAAGGGGACGGAAGCGAGCAAGAACGAGCTTCTCTTCGGCGGCGGTTACGGAGGTGTGAACGGGTTCTTCATATCCGGCGCCTACCGTACCTACAACTTTTTTGGGCGCGGCACCACGTTCTCCCTCAACGCGGAGCTTGGCAAGATCCAGAAGATCTACTCCATCAACTACAGCGACCCGTGGTTTTTCGGGAAGCGCATCGGCCTGTCAACCTCCCTCTACAACAACAGGCTTAGCTACGTTCAGTTCGATCAGAGGTCAACGGGCGGCTCTCTGGCGTTTTCCTTCCCGCTCGGGGACTTCGCCGGCTGGCAGGTGGGCTACAGATACGAGCGGTCGCGCGTGGACAGCGTTTTGAGCATCGTCAACCCCAACCCGCTCTATCCAAATTACTACAACAATTCAACGACGTCGGCGGTCTTCGGCGCCATTTTCGTAAACACCGTCAACAACCCATTCAGGCCGACGCGCGGGCTCTCCATGTCCTTGAATACCACCGTGGCCGGAGCGGCTTTGGGAGGCACCAATTACTTCATTAAACCTGGCTTCGAAGGGTCGTTGTACCTTCCAACCTTCAAGAAGCAGAACGCGGCGTTCAGAGTGAGCTCGGGCTTCATAACCGCTTAC
The DNA here is from genome assembly GCA_037444385.1 of Acidobacteriota bacterium. GTDB lineage: Bacteria > Acidobacteriota > UBA4820 > UBA4820 > DSQY01 > JAEMPZ01. The sequence goes on from JBBIMN010000126.1 coordinate 2,778, forward strand.
AACAACCATGGCATCCCGCCGTGGGAGCGCTTCTTCCTGGGCGGCGAGAACTCGTTGCGCGGTTTCACGACGAGGTCCGTCTACCCTATTACAAAGGACGGCAGGTACTTCATTGATCCTGGCACCGGTACTATCGAGGGCGGAAACCGTTATATCCTGACCAACGCCGAGTACGTCTTTCACCTGGTTGAACAGCTCGACTTGGCGTTCTTTATTGACGCGGGCAACACCTACCACGAGCGCCAGCGGTGGGAGATTTCCAACTACCGCGGGGACGCGGGGATTGAGCTAAGGTTCTTTGTCCCAATGTTCAACGTGCCTTTGCGCCTTATTTACGCGCACAACCTCCGGGCAAAACCGGGGGACGATTTCAGCAATTTCCAGTTCACGATCGGGCTTACGTTCTGACCCTAGGATAGAACTTTCGGAGGACACAAAGATGAGGAAACTGATAACCGCCGGATTCGCATTCGCTCTCACGCTCGTCGCGGCGAACGCCTTCGCCCAAATCAAGCTCGCCGTCGTCGAACCCGAACGCATCATGGATGAAGCCAAAGAGGGCAAGCGCATTCAGGCGCAGCTCAAGGCCTACCACGACCAGAAGCAGGGCGAGATTACGGCAAAGGAAGCCGAGCTGAAGGCGCTCGATGAAAAGGCCAAGGACCCGAAGCTGGCCGACGACAAGAAGGAAGAACTCGGCAACCAGTTTAAACAGAAGTATTACGAATACCAGGCCTTTGCGAAAGCTTCGCAGGAGGATATGGAAAGCCGCCAAAACAAGGCGCTGCAGGAACTGCAGACCAAGGTAAGCGGCGTTGTTGGCAAGTACGCCGCCTCCAAAGGAATTTCAATGGTCCTGGTCAAGCGGCTGTGCCTGTATAACGCCGATGCTTTGGACATCACGTCCGAAATTATCGCGGAGATGGACAAGGCCTACCCCGGCCAGTGACGCCCCCAATCCCGCGATTGAAGTGGGGCGGTGTCCCTAATGTTGACGAGAGCGTCTTTTGGCCAGAACGGTCTTTCACTTGAAAGGGATTGGGGGGCCATCACCCCCGGATTTAATCCGGGGGCGATGGCATCCAAGGCTGGGAATCCCTCCGACAGGCTTTGCCTGCGGATGGGGCGGGAACGGCCCTTTCAAGTAATTAAGAAAAGTCTCTTCTTTCGGCAGGGCACAACATCCCATTGCGGAATTTCGGTGACGAAATGAGAGCTGGAGAAGTCGCGCGGCTGCTTCAAGCCAGCATCGCGGGCGACGCCGGCGTTGAACTTGCTGGCATCGCCCCGTTGGACCGCGCCGAAGGGCGCGACCTCTCCTTCCTTTCCAATCCAAAGTACCGCGAGGCGGCCCGGAAGAGCCGCGCCGGCGCTATTCTTGTGGCATCGCCTGAAGGGCTTGAGGGGCGCACGCTCCTGATCCACGCGAATCCTTACGCCGCGCTTGCCCGCGCCGTGGAGCTTTTTCATCCCCCAAAAGCGTTTCCGCCCGGAGTTCATCCCACCGCCGTTATAGGAGCCGGGTGCCGCCTGGATCCTTCGTGTCACATCGGCCCACGCGTCGTTCTGGGAAGAGGAAGCGCCGTCGGCGCCTTCTCAATTCTGGAAGCCGGCGTCATTGTGGGCGATCAATGCGAGATCGGCGACGGTTGCCACATTTATCCGAACGCCGTTCTTTACGACGGCACCGAGATTCAGGACCAGGTTGTTTTGCACGCCGGGTGCGTCATTGGGGCGGATGGATTCGGCTACGCCCAGGAGGGCGGGCGTCACGTCAAGGTGCCGCAGGTGGGCCGAGTGGTCGTCGAATCGGACGTGGAGATAGGCGCCAACACAACGGTGGACCGCGGCGCCCTCGAGGAAACGCGAATAGGGGCCGGCACCAAAATAGACAATCTGGTGCAGATCGGGCACAACGTGCAAATCGGACCGGGCTGCATTTTGGTCGCTCAAAGCGGAATCAGCGGAAGCACTCGTTTGGGCGCGAACGTCGTCATCGCGGGCCAGTCCGGAGCGGTCGGCCACATCAAGATAGGCGACAGGGCCAAGGTGGGAGCAAAATCGGCGGTCACAAAGGACGTGGCCCCGGACGGATTCGTGACGGGCCACCCCGCTCAGGACCACCACCTCTGGCTTAAGGAGCGGGCGCTGGCCGGCCGCCTCGAACAGATGGCCAACCGCCTGCGCGCGCTCGGTGAAGCGGTGGCACGGCTTGAGAAAAACTCGAAGGAGTAATCATTATGATGGACGTAATCGAGATTCAGAAGGTCCTCCCCCACAGGTACCCATTTCTTCTAGTAGACAGAATTCTTGAGATCGAACCCGGCAAGCGCATCGTTGGCATAAAGAACGTCACGGTGAACGAGGAGTTCTTCACGGGCCACTTCCCGGGCAAGCCCGTGATGCCAGGCGTCCTGATCATCGAGGCGATGGCGCAAGTGGGAGGAGTTCTTATTCTTAGTGAAGTGGCGGACCGCGCCCACAAGCTGGTTTACTTTCTTGGAATTGACGAGGCGCGGTTCCGCAAACCGGTCGTCCCCGGAGACCAGCTCCGTTTCGAAGTCGAAGTCCTGAAGCGAAAGGCCACGACATGCAAATTGCAGGGGAAAGCCTTCGTGGACGGCCATCTGGTCGCCGAAGCTATTGTCATGTCCGCCATGGTTGACCGCTGAAAGTCAGACAAAACGTGACCTTGCCGCTGCCGTGCGGCGTACACAGAGAGGCTTGAAATGGCTACGACACATCCTTCAGCGGTAGTGGAAAAAGGGGCCGTCACGGGCAGGGACTGCGACATAAGCGCCTTCGCCTACATTGGCGCGGAGGTCACGCTTGGAGCCGGTTGCAAGATCGGCCCCCATTGCGTTTTGCACAGCAAGGTCACGCTGGGCGAGCGCAACACTCTTGTGTCGCACGCCGCGATCGGTGGCCCGCCTCAAGACATCTCCTACAAGGGGGAGCCCACCGAAGTGGTCATCGGCTCCGACAACACCATCCGTGAATTCGTGACGATAAACCGCGGGACGGCCAAGGGCGGTGGCGTGTGCCGTGTCGGGAACAACTGCCTCTTCATGGCATACAGCCACGTCGCCCACGACTGCAAGGTGGGCGACAACGTCATCTTCGCAAACGGAGGGACATTGGCGGGCCACGTCCACGTGGGCAATCACGCGACAATAGGCGCCCTCTCGGCGGTACACCAGTTCTGTTCCGTGGGAGATTACGCTTTCATAGGCGGCGGCTCCATCATTACCAGGGACGTGCTCCCCTTCATCAAAACCGTCGGTGCGCGGGGTGAAGGCAAAACCTACGGCATCAACAGCATCGGGCTTCAGCGCAAGGGCTTCGCGCCGGAGACCATTGACGCTTTGAAGGCCGCCTACCGGATACTATTTCACTCGAAGCTTCTGTTTACCGAAGCCGTCTCGAAGGTGGAGGCGGAGCTCGGCCACGTCCCGCAGGTAGCCTACCTTGTCCGGTTCATTAACGAGTCGAAGCGCGGCATTCAGATGTAAGCGGGGCTGGTTTTAGCACAACGGGGCGTTCATGGCTGCAACCAAGAGCGGTGTCATGAAAGTGGCTGTCGTCGGAGCCGGTTCGCTCGGCCAGCACCACGCGCGCATTCTTTCGGACGCGCCGGGCGCCAAACTCGCCGGTGTTGTGGACTCGAACTTTGAAAGAGCGCGGGAGATAGCGGCGAAGTACAACGTCGCGGCCTTTCAACGGATTGAAGAGCTTCCGCCGGTTGACGGCGTTTCCATAGCCGCGCCCACGACGCTCCACCGTGAAATCGCGGAGTATTTCCTGAAGAAGGGCGCCGGCGTGATGTGCGAAAAGCCGATGGCCGCGACGGTCGGGGAGTGCGACGCAATTCTCAAGGCGCGCGACCTGGGCCGGGCGAGGCTCGTGGCCGGCCACATCGAACACTTCAACCCTGGCGTGCGCGCCCTCGCCTCGCACGTGAAAGAGCCAGGCTTTCTCGAAGTCCACCGCCTCGGCGTCTTCACCGGCCGCTCTCTGGACGTTGACGTCATCCTCGACCTGATGATTCACGACATCGAGATCGCGCAGAGCCTCGTGAAACAGCCGGTTGAAAGGGTCGAGGCGGTCGGCGTCCGCGTTCTTACCCGCCACGTGGACATTGCCAACGCCCG
>JBBIMN010000127.1:0-2317 GCA_037444385.1 Acidobacteriota bacterium
TAACCCACTTCCTTTATGATGAACCTTTGCGCGATGTGTTCTCCGGCCCGGGCCAGCACCAGATCACGGTTACCCGGGACGGAAAAGACTCCTATGCGGTTTTCGGGCGGTCCCATGTAGCCAATGAAGGTAAATGTAATCACCGGTGGCTGGGGCGGCGGCGGATTGGCGCGAAGGTACTCCTGCTGCTTAGCCGCCTCTTCGGCCGCCTTCTTCGCCGCGGCCTCAGCGGCCTTCTGCTGTTCTTCGGCCTGCCGCTGGCGCTCGGCAACCACGACGGGGTCTTCTTCAAAGCCAAAAAGATTCCTGGCTGAAGAGGGTTGGGCGGCAGCGGTTTCACCGGCCGCAGGCTGCGCGCCGAAGAGACCGTCCAGGCCCAGAACCGGCAGGACCGCCGGCGCGGCGTGCTTCGCGGGCGCCGGAGCCGCTGGCCGGGGTTTTCCCGCATCCTCGATGTCCTTTGGAGAGCCCGGCCGCGCTGCCGCTTGCCCGCCGCCCGTGCAGGCAAGGGATGAAGCCACCAGGCAAAACGCAGCCAGCAGGCGGCTTGAACCCCAAACGGCCTTCACGGCGCCTCCTTTTTCAAAGTTTTGGTTTCCTTCGCCGCCGTTGCGTTCTCTTGATCGGCGAGGAAAAGCGTGCTCAGGCCGATGCGCGCATTTAAAAGGACCGTTCCCTGGCTCGATGCGGACAGGCTAATAGCGTCAACGATAAGAAACTGCGGCGAAGCCTGGAGGTCTGCTATGAACTTCTTGATCTGCGGATAGGAACCGCTTACGGCCAGCGGGATTTGCACGGTAACGTATCTGTGGCGCCAAGCGGCCTTTTCGTTCTCCTTCGGCTCCTGGCCGTAAGTGTAGGAGACGCTGTCGTTCGAAAGGCCGTTGGCCTCCAAAAGCTTCTGAATCTCCTTCTGAAGCAAGGCGAAACGCTCCGCCCGCGTCTTGAAATAGCCGGTTCCCAGCGCGTCCAAAGCCTTGGAACCTTCACGGTATACCGAAACCATGCCGGCGGTGGCTTCGCGCCGCCCTTGCAACTCATTGATCTTCTGGCCGTTGGTTTCGATCGCCTGCTTTTGCGATTCCGTTACCGCCCCCAGCCTGGCGATCCCGAATAAATATAGAAGTACGTTCAGCGCCAGGAGCGCCAGAGCCGCCGCGGCGGCCTTCGCGAAGCCTTTTCTGATGAGGCTGTCAACGTTGGCTGTCATCGTTTTGCCTCCGGCAGGTAAACGGCGGAAATCTCGTACTGAATCGTCGCGCCGTTTGGCTGCCGACCCTCGCGCATCAGCCGGGACTCTTTAAAGCGTGGGCTAGAAAAGAGGTTTCCCTCGAATTTCAGAATCTCATCCATGTTGTTGGCCTCTCCGCGCAGCCGAAGCGACCAGCCGGTCTTCTCGTCCCACTGGGGCGCCACGTCCATCAGCCGGGCCCCGTAGGGCTTGACCGATTCGATGCTGTCAAGCAGAGCGGTCCAGTCGAACCGCTTGCGTTTCAGCACCTTCTCCATGAAACCGCCCTCAGACGCGTAGATCGCGACCGCGGGGCCTTCGAGAAGGCGTTTCTCCTCGGCAAGGTCCCTGTTCAACTTTTCAAGCTTCGCGTTCTGTTCCGCCAGTGTCTGCCGTTGGCTTCTGTACCTGCCGCCTCGCACCGCGAAGAGAACCACGTTGGCCACCGTCGCCAATAACGCCAGCCCCAACAGCGATGAAACCACGGAGACCGGGATTCGCCGGTTGATGAAAGGCTCGGTAGCAAGGTTGCCGCGAAGACGTTTCACGCTCACTCCCAGAGGACGCCAAAAAGGGGAAGCGCCGGGTCGGACCGGTCCGATTCGTTCCCGGCTGGAAGCCTCTCCCGCAGTGGAACGACTTCCGTATCGTCGTCAAGAGCCTCGCCTAGAGGAAGCGCGAGGGACGAAGACGAGCAGCGCGTGAGCGCGACCCGAAGCGGCGCCCCGCCAAGCCTCTCCTTCTGATATGCGAGAGTCAGACGAATTTCCTGAGCGACCATTGCGGGGTCATCCCCACCCTGGTTCCAAAGCTCCTTGCACCTGAAATACTGCGGAAGGCCCCTCTCCGAAAAAAGGAAAGACACCGCTCCCGCCGTTCTGTTGACAAAAAGCGCGGCCCCTTCCTGCGGAAGCGCGTCTTTGCGCGAGGCCAGGCTGAACAACTCCGGCGTTACGCCACCGATGTAGCCTACGTGGCATCCGTATTTCAAGAAGGCGCCCTCGATGGCCTTGAGCAAGCTCTCCGCCCCCATCGTTAGCCACAACGTGGCCGTCTGGCCGCTATGAGCCAGGACATGGTAGCGCA
>JBBIMN010000127.1:2352-6916 GCA_037444385.1 Acidobacteriota bacterium
GTTGCCGCTCCTCCTCTTTGCTCGGGAAGTCACTCAGGTTAAGCACCTGCATGCGCAAAAGCGAATCGCCCAAAATGAGCGACGCCCGCTGTGGCTGCCCGAGCGGGGCAAGCAGGCGTTCGGCGAGCGCCTCCAGCGATGCGCCGTCTGGCGCGCTGTCCTCGCCGCCGGCCAGGAAGGGCTGCTCCGCCTTGGAAATGATGCTAAGCCCATTGCGCGAGCGGGCAACGCGAAGGCCGTACGCGGCGGGCGGCTCGAGAAGAAAAGCCACTGGCGGAAGTTCTGGCGGCAGGTTTTCAAGCACGCGGGACAAGTTCATCTTATGGGCTCGTCAACAAAGGTGACCTTGTTTATCTCTCTCAGCGTGGTATGTCCCAGCAAAAAGGCCCTGACCGCCGCCTCGCGCAACGAAACCATCCCCTCTTCTCTCGCGGCGCGCTTGATTTCGCTCGAAGGGCGCCTGTTGACGATCAGCTCGCGGATGTTATCGCTCATGTCCAGAAGTTCGGCGATGGCCATTCTTCCGCGGAAACCGGTCCCGTTGCAATCGAGGCAGCCCTTCCCCTCGTAGGCATCAACGCCTCTGACCTTTTCCAGCGGGATGTTTGACTCCTCGTAGACGGAGTCGGGATATGCCGCCTTCTCGCGGCAGTTGGGACAGATGCGGCGGACCAGCCGCTGCGCGAGCACGCAGTTGAGCGCGGAGACGAAGTTGTAGGGCTCCACTTTCATGTTCAAGAACCGGCCCAAGACGTCCACGACGTTGTTCGCGTGGACCGTCGTGAAGACAAGGTGTCCTGTCAGGGCAGACTGGATGGCGATGTTGGCCGTCTCCTCGTCCCTGATTTCGCCGACCATTATCTTGTCGGGGTCGTGGCGCAAAATCGAGCGCAGCCCCCTGGCGAACGTCAGCCCCTTCTTTTCGTTGACGGGTATTTGCGTCACGCCTTTGAGCTGGTACTCGACCGGGTCCTCGATCGTGATCATCTTGAACTCGCCGGACTGAATCTCGCTCAAAATGGCGTACAGCGTCGTGGTCTTGCCCGAACCCGTGGGGCCGGTGACCAGAAGCATCCCGTACGGTTCGGCGGCGTGGCGGCGAATCCTGCGCCTGAGCTCTGGCTCGAGCCCCAGCACGTCGAGGTTGAGTTTCTTGAACTCCTCGCTCGTTGACTCCTTGTCGAGAATGCGGATGACGCAGTCCTCGCCGTGGATCGTGGGAATAATGCTCACGCGGAAATCCACCGTGCGGCCTTTGACCTTCAGCTTGAACCGGCCGTCCTGCGGCACTCTCTTTTCGGCGATGTCAAGCTCGGCCATGACCTTGATGCGCGAAATGATCGTGGCGTGAAAGCGCTTGTCAATCGGCTCCATCGCCGGATAGAGCACGCCGTCTATGCGGTACTTGATCTGGACTTCGTTGTCTCCCGTCTCCACGTGAACGTCGCTTGCCCGCCGCTGGAGGGCGTTGAAAACGGTGTAGTCCACCAGCTTGATGATCGGGCTGGTGTCCTCCGAGAGCTTCTCTATCGAGACGACCTCTTCCTCGCCGTCCTGCGCGTCCTCGCGGACGATCTGCATTCGGAAATCCTCGGAGACCTCCTCGAGGACCCGCTGGCTCGATTCTGACTTTTTGAGTATGTCGGTGATGCCGCTGCGCGCTCCAACTTTGACCCGCACGCGCCGCTTGAGGTGCGCCTCCAGCTCGTCCAGCATGGCGACATTGGCCGGATCTGATGTCACTACCGCGAGCGCGTCACCTTCGTTCGCGACGGGCACGAAGGTGTAGCGGAACATCAAGTCCACGGGGATAGTCTGGAAAAGCGCCGGGTCGGCCCGAAATTCCTTGAGGTCGAAGTACGGAAGCTTCAAGCTCTCCGCGAGCCGGCGGGCGTTCTTCTCCTCGTTGAGGAGTTCACCTTCGGTCGGCAGGTTGGCAAGGACATCCGCGGGCTGCGCTGGCATAGCAGGGCCTCTCCTATCCGCTCACGAGATTGTACATGGAAAACAGCGGCATGTAAACCGAAAGCACGATGATTGCCACCAAGACAGCCATCACAACGAGAAGCGCCGGCTCGAGCATGGCGATGAAACGCTCCACGGCCGTGGTCAGCTCGTCGTCGTAAAAACGGCTCACCTGGTCGAGCATTTCAGCCAAGGCGCCGGTGGACTCCCCCACTTCGATCATCTCAATGGCCAGGGGCGTGGAAACCCCCGTCTTTTCAAGGCTGGACCAGAGGGACTGGCCTTCGAGGACCAGCCGCTTGGCCTCCTGGAGCCCGACGCGGTAGAAGGCGTTTCCCAAGGCGTCGGCAACGACGTCGAGAGCGGTGACAACGGGAATGCCGCCCTGCACGAGCGTCCCTAGAGTCCGGCACATATTGGCTATGTTATAGCGCCGGACATTTATCCCGAAAAGGGGAAGGCGGAGGTAAAAACGGTCCAGCATCAGCCTTCCGCGCGGCCTTGCTCCCACGGCTTTCATGGCGACGGGGACTGCTATCGCCGCCGCCAGCATCAACGGCCAGCCGTATTGAAAGACCTTGGAGACGCCGAGGACGAACCGCGTCAGAAGCGGAAGCTGTGCCCCGGCCCCCATGAAAAGCTGCGCGAATTTCGGAACGATGAAGGTCATCAGCACTGTTATCAAAACGGCGGCCAGAACCAACAGAATCACCGGATAGATGATCGCCGACGTGATCTTCTTTTTGACATCCTGAGCGGTCTTCAGGTAGAAAAGGTACCTTTGTATGACCGCGACCAATTCACCGCTTCTCTCGCCGGAAGCTATGGTGGCTGGATAAATCCGGGGCAGGACGTTGCCACGATTGGCGAAGGCTTCGGAGAGCGACGCGCCAGAGCGGACGTCCTCCTTGACCTGTTCGAGCAATTTTTCGAAGAAGGTGTTCCTCTTGCGCGACAAGAGAAGCTCCAGCGCGGTCAAAACGGGCAAGCCCGCCTTCAGAAGCGCCGAGAACTCCTGGTTGAAGACGATGAACTCCTTTGGCCCGACTTTTCGTTTCGCTGGCGATACTCCCTCCATCGCCGCGAAAATCCCGCTCCTGGGGCGTATGCCGAAAACAAAGTAACCCTTCTCTTCGAGCTGCCCGCGCAGGACGCGCTCGTCGGGCGCCACCATCTCCTGGATGACAACGTCTCCGGCCGCCGTGCCCAGGCGGCATTCATACTTGGGCATCAGGGCCTCTCCTTGGCACGAGCCTCCGGCAGAAGCACCGGCGTCAAGGCGAGGCGGCACGCTTCGGTTGCCTGCGGCAACTGGGCCAAGAACACGGTCGGCTCGCCCTCCGGAAGTACGGCGCGACCGCTGAAAACAGGCGTCTTTCCAGCGCCCAATTCCTTGGCCAGCGACAGTTCGGCGAAGGCCAGCTTACGCCTCGTGGGGTCATAACCTTCAGCGGAGGCCCGCAGGGTATAGCTTGGAACCAGAACCATCTCCGAAGAGCCTCCTTCCGCTATGTCCAAAACTTGCGTGGCGCTGGCAGAGGGAACTGCCCCAGCCAGAAAGGAGGTGGCGTCCGTGAAGAGCGGCTCCTCGCGCAACAGGCCCGTTTTCTTGGGCATGGCGTAAATAGTGAATACCGCTTGAAGCGCGAAGCGCCGCGAAGGAACATCCAGCGCCGCAAGCAGGTCGCGCACCGCCTCCGCGCGCACCCTCTCGTCGCTCACGTATAGCGCGTTGGCCGCGCGGTCAACGGTGATCTGGCCCCTGGGGCCAATCTCCTCGCTCACCCTCGCGACAATGGAGCGTACGTCGCGGTACCTGAGCGCCACTTTGAGCGTCACGATCTCCTGCGCGGCGATAAACAGAGGGATGGCCACCGCCGCCAGCCAAACTGTTTTCCACCGGTTCATGACCCGCCTCCCGCATTGATCAGCAAAATCCCTCCGGGCAACGTCTGCACCAGCCCATCGCCGGAATCGAAGACCGGCGCGCCCGAAGCGGGGATTTTTGCCATAAGTCTCGATCCCGCGCCATCGGGCGTCACGAAGCCCATGCCGCCGGCGAGGCCAGCGGCGGCGGCGGCCAGCGCCAGCGCGGCAAGGCGGCGAAGCCTCTTAATGCGCCGTTCGCGCCTGAACCGGGCTGTAAGGCTCGCCATGAATGGTTCCCACGATTCCGGCGTTCTCTCAACGGTTCCAGGGCCTTCTTTCACGGCGTCACCCCCTTCGCCGAAAGCGCGCGCGCCATGCGGCGCCGCGCCGACATGTACTGGTTGCGGGCGGTGCTCGGACGAATCTCGAGCCTGACCGCTATTTCGTCGAAACTGAAGCCTTCGTAAACCCTCAGCGAGAAAACAAGCCGTTCGGAAGGCGGCAGCAAGGCCAGCGCTTCGGTGACGGCCCTCGATGCCGCTCCAGCGATTGCGGCCTCAAGCGGGCCTTGGCCCGGGTCTCCGCCATGTCCTTCTGGCGTGTCAGCCACTTCGCGAACGGTGGCCTCCCGCCTCGATAGGTCTATTGCCCTGTTGAGGCACGTTCTGTAAAGCCAGGCGGCCGGGTCATCGGGAATCAAAGCCGAAAGCCGCCAAAGGGCCAAATAGCT
>JBBIMN010000128.1:0-6908 GCA_037444385.1 Acidobacteriota bacterium
GCGCGCCTTCATCGCGTGAATCAGCGTGACCATGATGCGGCAGCCTGTAGAGCCGACGGGGTGGCCGAGGCCTATCCCGGAGCCGTTGACGTTGACTATCTCGCGGTTGAGACCGAGTTCACGCTCGCAGCCGAGGTACTGCGCCGCGAACGCCTCGTTGACCTCGATCAGCTCGAAGTCGGCGAGCTTCAGGCCGGAACGGGCAAGAAGGCCGTGAACCGCCGGGACGGGGCTCAGTCCCATAACCGCCGGGTGGCATCCTCCACGCCCGATTGCTTTGATCCGGGCCAACGGCTTCAGCCCCAGCCCCTTCGCCTTCTCGGCGGACATGATGACCATAGCGCTCGCGCCGTCGTTAATGCCCGATGAGTTGCCGGTGGTGGTCTTGCCGGTCTTTGGAATGAACGCCGGTGGCATCTGGGCCAGCGCCTCCATCGTCACGCCGGGGCGGAACTGCTCGTCCTTGTCGAAAATGATCGGCGGCTTGCCTTTCTTCTGGGGAATCTCGATGGGGACGATTTCCTCTTTGAAGCGCCCCTCTTGCGTGGCCCGTTCGGCGCTGTTGTGGCTTCTGAGGGCGACCTCGTCAATCTCCTCGCGGCCCAAGTTGTACATCTCCGCTATCAGCTCCGCCGTAACACCCATGATGTAAGGCTTTCCCCGGTACATCTCGACGACGGCGCCCTCTTTGGCCGGCCCCTTTTCAAGGCCGGGCAGAAGGTGCGAGCCGGCGTAGAGCGCGTGAATCAGGTCATCGGAGAAGACCTGGTCCTGGAGGCGGCAGCCCCAGCGCGCGCCCGGCACCGAATAAGGGACGCCCGACATGTGCTCCATTCCTCCAGCCAGAATGACGTCGGCCATGCCAGCCTGGATCATCGCCATGCCGGAGATGACCGCCTCCATCCCCGAAATGCAGACGCGGTTTATCGTCACGGCGGTTACCGTTTCAGGAATGCCCGCCATCAGCGCCGCCACGCGCGCTGCGTTCAGCGTGTCGGCAGGTTCCATGCAGCAGCCGAAGCGCACGTCATCAATAATGCCCGCCTCTATTCCGGCCCTCTTGACCGCCTCTTTCATCGCGACGCTGCCCAAAGCGGCGCAGTTGGAATCTTTGAGCGCGCCGCCGAAAGCGCCGATGGCCGTCCTGCACGCCGAAACGATCACGACTTCTTTCATGGCATTGCCTCCTTGCCGCGCTCTTGCTCGAAGAAACGCTCCAGCGGCTCCATCAACTGAGATTCGCGCCGCGTGGCGCTTTTCCAGTCCGTTCCATCAATGATTCCAGCGTCTCGAAGAAATTCGGGAAGGATTTGTTCACGCAGCCTTTGTCCATGACAACCGTCCCCTCGGCGCGAAGACCCATGATGGCGAACGCCATGGCCATTCTGTGGTCACCGCGCGGGTCGAGCACCGCGCCCACGGACTTTTTAGGTGGAACGATGACGAAGTCCGAACCTTCGTCGCGGGCCTGGCCGCCCAGGGCGTCAATTCCGTAGGCCAGCACGGCGAGCCTGTCGCTCTCTTTTGCGCGAAGGTGGACGACGTTTCTGAAACGAGACGGCGCCGGCGCGGCGAAGGCCACCGCCGCAAGCGGAGGAACAAGGTCGGGGCAGTCTCGCATATTCAGCGTCGCGCCGGAAGCAGGCGCGCCCGAAACGGCCGCGCCTGAACCGTTCTCGGTGACCTTCACGCCGAACGCCTCCATGTGGTTTAGAACCACGGCGTCGCCCTGGGCCAGGTTGCGGGTAATACCCTCCACGCGAACCTCGCCGCCCGTGACGGCCGCCGCGGCAAGAAGAAAAGCCGCCGCCGAGGCGTCGGGTTCGATCCGTTCGTTGGCGGAAAGATAAACGGAGGGAGAGACGCGCCACAGTTCCGGCCTGGAATTTTCCACCCAAACCCCAAAGCGCCCCATGACGCGCGCCGTCAATCTCGCGTACGGCGCGGAAACCAGTCTTTGAGCGGTGAAAGTGCAAGGGGCCGATGCCATGGGCGCCGCCAGGAGAAGCGCGGAAAGGAATTGGCTGGAAACGCCCGACGGAATAATCGCTTCTCGCCCGGACCAGCGGGCGCCTTCGATCTCAACCGGCGCGAAACCTTTATTGGCGAGCCATTTGAACTTGGCCCCGAGTGATTCGAGAACCAGGGCCAGATCCGCGGCCGGCCGGCGCTCCAACTGTTTTGATCCGCAAAGGCGGCGCTTGCCGGGTACGGCCGCGCACATGGCCATCAAGAAGCGCAGCGTCGTGCCCGAGGAACCGCAATCAAGTGGGTGGTCCGGAACACCAAACGCGCCACCCGTACCGGCGACCATCCACCCGCTCTCCGTTTCCCGTATCACTGCGCCGAGCGCTTCAAGGCAGCGCCTGGTAGCCGTGGTGTCGCCGCTGTGAAGAGGATTTTCGATGAGCGAGCGTCCTTCGGCCAAAGCGGCGCAGCAGAGCGCCCGGTGGGTGTGCGATTTGGAGGGAGGAGCGGCCGCGGTCCCGCGCGCGGCCGGCCCGTAAGGGACTTCGTAAAAGTCGCCACAAGGGCGGCAGTCTCTAGTTATCACCGTTCCCTCAACTCGCGCCTTGTTTCTCGGTCAAGGTCTCTTTCCTTCAGGGCGTCTCGTTTGTCCACGACGTTCTTGCCTTTGGCCAGAGCCAGCTCCACCTTGATCTTTCCGTTCTTGAGATAGACGCGCAAAGGCACCAGCGTCAACCCTCTCTCTTGAACTTTTCCCTTGAGCTTCGCTATCTCCTCCTTGTGCAACAAAAGTTTGCGCTTGCGAAGCGGGTCGAGAGGGGTGAGGGCCAGGTGGGTGTGCTGCGCGTAAGGCGTCACGTGGCAGCCCTGAAGCCAGATTTCGCCACGCTCTTCCTGGGCGTAAGCGTCTCGCAACTGGACCCTGCTGGCGCGGATGGACTTCACCTCCGGCCCAATAAGCGCGATGCCGGCCTCGAAACGGTCCAGGATGTGATAGAGGTGAAAGGCCTGGCGGTTTTGAGCCAGATCCTTTTGCCCCTCTTTCGCGCGCGGCATGTTATTTCCCCCCGGCGGGGTTCTTGGGCGGCAGAGCGCGCATGACCGCGTCCTTGAAGGAGCGCGGCACGCCGATGGGCGGAAGGCTTTCAAGCTTTTCAACCAGGCGAGCCATCGCCTCGAACTCAAGGCGGCAGGCCTCGCATTCAGCCAGGTGCGCCTCGATGGCGGCCCGCTCGCTGTCCGAAAAATCGTTCTCTATGAATCTCGGCAGCAATTCCAAAACCTTCCGGCAGTGCATCATGGCCCTCATTTCTGCCCCACGGCGATGGTACGCACATCGGAGCCAGGAAGTTCATCGAACATCTTTGAGCCGCTCCATGAGCATCTGCCTCGCCCGGAAAATGCGGTTCTTGACGGTCCCCAGCGGAAGGCCGGTGATTTTGGCCATCTCCTCGTAGGAGCGGAAGTTGAAGTGGCGCAGGATCACAAGCTCGCGGTACGAGGGCGGCAGGCCGTCCACCGCTTCGCGAATGCGCCCCAGCAAATCCTGCATGGCAAGAGAATCGTGAGGGCTTTGCGAACGGCTTTCGAGCGGCAACTCGTAAAGGCTGGAACCGTCTTCCGCCTCGACCTCGATCGAAGTCTCCTGCACCCTCTGGCGCCGCAGGTGGTCAATCGTGTGATTGCTGGCGATCTTGTAAAGCCAGGTGGAAAATTTGAACGCCTTGTCGTAGCTTTCAAGGTTCGCGTAGGCCTTGAGAAAAACCTCCTGGGTCAGTTCTATCGCCTCCTCGTAGTGGCGTACCATGTGAAAAATGTAGTTGGCCAGCCCCTTCTGGTAGCGCTCGACCAGGGCGGCGAACGCCTCCTGGTCGCCGCCAAGGACCTGCTCCACGACCTCTATGTCGGTAAGGACTTTCCGCAACCGCTCCCCCAACGGGTAGATTCTACGTTCTAATGGAGAAATCAACAATCCCCGCCGCGTGACGCGGAACATTTATTCACAGGGAGGACGGGAGGAGTTGGAGAAAAAAAGGGGCTGGACCGCGCCATGTTTTAGGACAGGCTCTAAGCTGCAAGGCCATGATAAGATAAAAACAGGGCGGGTTGCAGGCCGCTGAAGGATGACGGGGAATGGACGATCGTGAACTTGAAGCGCTATTTCCGTACATCGCTCACAGATACAGGCCCATTACCGAGACTGGCGGCTGGTTTTACACCGCCCTCATCCACAACGCGTTTTCAGGCGTGACGGCCTTGGGGCTAAGGCTCCTGCCCGGAACCGCGGTGGGCATGCCCCGCAAAAAGCCAGATGAGCCGGTCTTCGTTTACATCGCCCGCCACAGGAGCGAGTTTGATTACGCCCTCTTGCTCGCGGCGCTTTTCAAGCAGGGAATGTTCGCCGTAACCCAAGGCGGCGACAACCTCTTCATCGGCCCTCTTGACCCCTTCATGAGAAACAGGGGCGCCTTCAAGGTTCTCAGGTTCAAAGAGGGCGAGGTCAAGACGTACTACCACTGGGGCTGGAAGCGGGACCGCTTCTACAAGCTCTGGGCCGGAATCCCGCTCCTGCGAAAAGCGCTGCGAAGGAAGCCTGTGGTTCTTGCGCGCCCGGATTACCGCCAGATGTACTCCCTCTACATCCGCCACCTGGTAAAGGAGGGCTACGACATCCAGGTCTATCCCGAGTTCGAGTGGTCGGCCAAGGGGCGCAAACGCCTCGGACGCAGCAAATCTGGACTTTTGAATCCAATGGCGGCGGCCGTCTTCGAATCGCTTCTTGAAGCGGAGCGCGCTACCGGCAGGCCCGTCTTCATCGTCCCCGTCAACGTCAACTACGAGAGAGTGCCGGAGGATACCAACATCCACCGCATCCAGGCGGTACGGGAATACCTGGGGCGCAAGCTTCGGCTCGGCAACACGATCGGCAACGCCGTGAGTTACTCCTTCGATTTCGTTTACAACATCCTTCTCTGCCTGCCCGGCGTCAACATAGTACCGAGGCCGCGCCGCCCGGCCGCCATAATCCACATAGGCGAGCCTTATCGCCTGGCTCCGCCGGAAGGCGAAGAGCTTGAGCGCGCCACCGCGGATAGCGCCCTGATAACCTCACGCTATCCTAACAAGTCCGAAGGCCGCGAAAAGCCTTCGGAGGCCGAACTCGCCGCAACCGTCGCCAGAATGAAGGTGGGCGCGCTCGAAGTCGCTTACCCCTGCCAGCTCGTGGCTTACAGCGCGCTGGAGCCTCTGATGAACGAAGGCTGGTGGGCCTTGATGCGCGAGGTCTTTGGCCAGGAGGGGAAGAACACCGGATATGGCCCAGGACTCCCGGAGACCTACAGTGTGCCGCTCGAAGAGTTGAGGCGGCGCTATCACGACAACTACCGCTTCCTAAGCGCCAAGAACTTCAGCATCCATGAGATCGCCGGCCTTGGCGGCGGCCCCATTTCGCTGGAAGAGGCCCTCGGGGAAATGAACCGTTTTTTCGCCACGCGGCTTCTCATCAACCCGATCTTCGACTGGCACGAGAAAGAGCTGACTATCAAGGACGTTCCCACCTTCGTTCAGTACGCCAACCACGTAGCCCACCTCTTCCGCGAAGAGATCTCCGCCCCCCCCGCCCAGCGGTAAAGATATGTATGAAGGTTGAAGGTTGAAGCATGAAGTGATGTGCCGCCTTTCTCCCAAATAGCGAGCCGTTGCGCCTCTCTTGTCCTTGATTCATCCCTCATAATTCATACTTCATACTTGCCTTGCCACCCTTCTCAATTTGCGCTTCACCCGTTAAACTACGCCATTGGAGGAGTGATGGCGGACAGGTTCATTCTCGAAGCGCCCTACGAGCCGGCGGGCGACCAGCCCGAGGCGATCGAGGCGCTGGCCAGGCGCGTCGAATCCGGGGCGCGCCACAGCGTCCTTCTGGGGGTGACCGGCTCGGGCAAGACCTATACGATGGCGGCTCTCGCGGCCAAGATGAACCGTCCAACTCTCGTAATCGCCCACAACAAGACGCTCGCGGCGCAGCTTTACACCGAGTTCAAGCAGTTCTTTCCGAAGAACGCCGTCGAGTATTTCGTCTCTTACTACGATTACTACCAGCCAGAAGCCTACATCCCATCCTCAGACACTTACATCGAAAAAGAATCAACCATAAACGAGGAGATTGACCGGCTCCGCCTCAGCGCCACCAAAAGCCTCATGGAGCGCCGCGACGTGCTTATAGTTGCGTCGGTCTCCTGCATCTACGGCCTTGGCGCGCCAGAGTCGTACTACGGGATGACGATCCCGCTGAAGGTGGGCGAGGGCTTCGACAGGCAGAAGCTGCTGCGCAAGCTCGTTGACCTTCTTTACACCCGCACGCCTTCCGTGATGGAGCGGGGGCGTTTCAGAGCGAGGGGCGACGTGGTCGAGATATATCCTTCCTACGAGGAGGCGATCTACCGCGTCGAGTTCTTCGACGAGGAGATCACCCGCATCATCCAGGCGGACCCGCTGACCGGCGAAATCACTGGGGAGATGAAATCGGTCACCGTCTATCCGCGCACGCACTACGCAACCCCCCGCGAGCAGGTGCTCGCCGCGCTCGACTCGATCAAGGCCGAATTGAAGGAGAGGCTCAGAGCGCTTGAATCGGAAGGCAGGCTTCTGGAGGCGCAGCGCCTTTCCCAGCGCACCCAGTTCGATATCGAGATGATGGCCGAGATAGGCTTCTGCAACGGCGTCGAGAACTACTCCCGCCACCTCACCGGAAGGGCGCCTGGCGAACCGCCGCCGACGCTGATCGAATACCTGCCGACTGACGCGCTCGTTTTTCTGGACGAGTCCCACATGACGGTGCCCCAGCTTAATGGGATGGTCCGCGGCGACAGGTCTCGCAAGCAGACGCTCGTGGATTACGGCTTCCGCCTGCCCTCGGCGCTCGACAACAGGCCACTGGCCTT
>JBBIMN010000129.1:0-6893 GCA_037444385.1 Acidobacteriota bacterium
GACCGGTGGCGCGCCGCCCACGCTGGCGTCAGGCCTGACCCTGAACCCTGGCGATGAGGTGACCGCAACGTTTCAAGCGACGGTGGATCCCAATGCAGGTTCCAGCGTGACTCAGATAAACAACACCGCGACCGTCACAGCGGATGGGGGTATAAACCAGTCCGCTTCGGTGAGCAACCCGCTCCTGGCCGCGCCGGTTGTGAACTCGCCCATCGTTTCCGCCGACACATCCATCAGCGGAACTTCCACGGTAATCGGGGGAACCGTGGCCGTTTTCAGAAACGGCACGTCCATTGGGAGCGCCACCGTCCAGAGTGACGGCACGTGGATCCTTACGGTATCGGGCCTTGCAGCCGGGGACATCATAAAAGCGAATCTGGCCAGCGGGGGAGCCACGTCGCCTTACTCTGGCCCTGTCACCGTAGTGCCTCCTGCTCCCGTGGTGAACAGCCCCATTGCCGTCGGTACGACGGGCGTTTCAGGCACATCTGCCGCGCCTGTGGGTTCCACAGTCACTGTATATGTCAACGGCGCGCCGTACGTGACGACGGTACAAGCAGGCGGGACATGGTCGGTGGCCGTGCCGGCGCTTGCGGGTGGTGACACGGTGTACGCTACGGTTACCGCTGGCGGCCAGGTTTCCGCCAATTCGAACACGGTGACGGTGGTCCACGCCGCGCCGGCTTTGGGCTCTCCAATCTTGGCGGGAGCATCGGGCATATCGGGCACTTCAACGTCAGCAACGGGAACGGTGATAACGGTTTACAACAACGGCGCTCCGATTGGAACCACGACGGTGCAGGCTGGAGGAACGTGGACGCTAACTGGAGTCACGGGCTTGGCCGGAGGCGAGAGCATCACGGCGATGGCGGGGACCGGCGCCGGACAGTCTGGGCCATCGAACATGGTTATAGTCACCCCAGCGGCGCCAACGATCAACGGGCCGCTGATTGCGGGACAGACGAGCGTCGGCGGGACGAGCAGCGCTCCGGTTGGTTCAACGGTCACTGTATACGTCAACGGCACGCCCTACACCACGACTGTACAGGCGGGCGGGACTTGGTCCGTCACCGTTCCACCGGTCGCTGGAGGCGACACGGTCTCAGCCACTACGACCGCCGGGGGCCAGACATCCGCTCCAGCCAATTCGATAGTCACCTTCATTGCCCCCGCCGTCATAGGTATAATCACCCCAATGTCAGACACAATCAGCGGAACCGCTGCCGCGCCTGACGGCACCAACGTTACGGTCTACCAGAATGGTATTGTCATAGGCACCACGACGGTCACAGGGGGGGCCTGGACAATCACGGGCCTCTCCGGCCTTACCAACGGTTCCACCGTCACCGCTACGGCGGGCTCCGGCGCGGCCACCTCCGCCCCATCAGCCGGAGTCCCGGTTTCGGTGGCGCTGCTCCGCTACGGCGGCGTGACGCAGCTCAGCCCGCAATCTCCTCCGAACAGCTCGATCTTCGTCACGCCGTCGCAGGGGGCTTCGCTCGACATCACGAGTAATTTGGAAAAGCAGGTGTTCACGTCTGGTGATGCGTTTGCCCATAACACGATGGACCTGGAAGCAGGCGCCTCGCCGCTGATCTTTTACCAGTTGGCTGGCAATGGTGGCGATACGATGCGCGTCGCGATAACTGGAGGAGTCATCACGATTACCTATTGACGCGTTGGCGTCTCTTTTGTCAGAGCGGAGCTCGAAGCTCTTAGGGGAAGGGGCAAAGTCAGGGGGTTAGAAGCGAGATGCGAAAAGTTGGACGCCGGAAGTGAGAAAGTGAGATGGTGAGAAAGTGAGAAAAGCGTACTGACCCTCTAGCAGCTCCTTCACTTTCTTGCCCTCTCACTTCTTTAACGTCTTAGGTCTCACGTCTATCGTCCCCGCCCTCCGTTGTGAGGCCAGTTCCTTATGGATTGCGCCTTGGGAAAAAAAGGTGTAACATCCGCCTGATGGGACGCCGCTGTTTTTCTCGCGCGTTTTCGCCTCTTTTGATCGTTGCGACGCTGGTCGTGCTGTTGCACTCGCATGCGCCCGTGAATCTGGCGAATGGGCAGGCGGCGTGGCAGGAGCGCGAGAACGGATGCCCCATCTGCGCCCAGGCCGGGCCGGGGGTGGTTCTCGATAACCCGCCTCTCGTGCCGGTGCCCGTAGAAACCCGCGTCCCATTACTGGTTCCACCTCCCGCGGCCATCTCTTCTGGCCATGAGTCTCCTTCCCCCATCCGCGGTCCCCCCTGCGGAATCTGATTCTCAGATACTTCTGAACCAAAGATTCGGCCCAAATTGAAATTGGTTCATCAGGGAGGAACCCATGAAGACGTCTCTTCTTGCCACCGTCGCGGCTCTCTTTCTATGCGCCACCGGCCTTCGCGCGCAGGTGGCGCCGCCAAACGCGGAGGATATTCAGAAGCAGATTCAGGCGCTTCAAGCGCAAATGCAAGCGATGGCCAAGGATTACCAGGCAAGGCTGGATGCTCTCCAGGCCCAGCTTGACGCGATTAAAGCACAAGAGCAGGTTCCCGCCGCCTCAGCGAATCAGGCCGGGGCGCCTCAATACCAAGGCACTGTGCCGCCGCTTCCTGCTTCCGCCACGGGAGCTGACGCTCTCGCGAATCCAGCCATTTCTCTCATTCCCGATATGATAGCTTCTGGCGGCAACGACCCTTATTGGCTCGGCCAGCCAAACGCCTATATGCGCGAGGTGGAGGCCGCTTTCTCCGCGGCCATTGATCCATACGCCAGCGCCTTCGCCGCGCTTTCCTTGGAAGATGGCCAGTTGAAGGTGGAGGAGGGCTACGCGGCCTTTCCGGCGCTCCGGGGCGGCTTCTCGGCCAAGCTCGGCAAATTCAAGGCCGATTTCGGCAAGAACAACCAGATGCACAGCCACACTTGGTTTCAGGCCGACCAGCCTCTGGCGCTGCGCGAGATCCTGGGAGAAGAAGGCTTTTCCGACACCGGCCTGAGCCTGTCGCACATTTTGCCAACGCCGTGGACGAGCGACGTCACGGTTGAGGTGACATCTGGCCGCAACGGCATTTTCGGCGGTTCTCGTTCAAGCCTCGCATACCTTGCCGCTTGGCGAAACTACTGGGATCTGACCGACGACGCCAACCTTGAGGCGCAGCTTTCATTGAGCGCCGGCAGGAACGCGCAAAACGGCACGACTAAACTTGGAGACATCTCCGTCACCTACCGATACAAGCCGATCGGGAACAGGCGCGAATCGTTCATCTGGCGGACCGAGTACCTTAGGAAAGATGTCGGTTTTGAAAACGATGTGGCTTCTGAAAATCCTTTGCAGCCTTCCTACCTGGTTGAGGGCGCCGATCGTTGGAAGGGCGCCTTCTCCTTTGTTGATTGGCAGTTCACAAGGGGCTGGTTCCTAGGCGCGCGAGGAGATTGGGTGCGCCACCCCTACGGCGGAAACGATTCGGGCGGAGCGCTGGTGGTGACATACTTTCCCAGCGAATTCCAGAAGTTCAGGCTTCAGTACGCGCGGACCAACTACGCCGGCATGGGAATGAGAGACGCGGTCGTCTTCGAGTACGGCTTCGCAATCGGGCCACACGGCGCGCACCCGTTTTAAGCAAAGGAGATAACATGAGAAAAATTCTCTTGACGTTTCTGGCTTTCTTGGCGCTGCCTCTATTTGCCTCTGGCAAACTCCAGGTTGTTTCTACGCTTCCCGACTTCGCGTGGCTGGCCCAACAGGTGGGTGGTGATTCTGTCCAGGTGAAGCCGCTGGCGAAGGGATCGCAGGACCCCCACTTCGTTGACCCGAAGCCCTCATACTTGGTGGACCTTCACCGCGCCGACGCGCTCCTTTTGGATGGAATGCAGCTCGAAATCGGATGGCTGCCCCCGCTCTTGCAGCAGTGCGGCAATTCGCGTATTCAGCCGTCGGCGCCTGGCTACGTGGACCTCAGCCGGTTCATCACGCCCATCGAGGTGCCGGTCGGCGGCGTGGACCGCTCCATGGGGGACATTCACCCCATGGGCAATCCCCACTACCACCTCGACCCTTACAACATGGCGCTCATCGCGGAAGGCCTGGGCGGCGTCTTTGGCAAGCTCGACCCGCCGAATGCCGGCCAATATTCGGCGAACGCGGCTAAAGTGGCTTCGGACTTGCGGACGTTGAGCGCGCGGGTGTCGTCCATGCTTGCTCCGTTAAAGGACGAACCGGTCGTGACCTACCACAGCACGCTCGACTATTTCTTTCTCCGGTATGGTTTCAATATCGTCGGCTATATCGAACCTAAAGCCGGTATCAAGCCGAGCCCCACGAGCCTCATGGAGCTTGAGAGCCGGATGAAGGAGAAGAAGGCCAAGCTTGTCATCACGGAAGCCTACCAGGACGTGAAGACCGCTCAGCGGGTGGCGAATGACACGGGAGCCGGACTTGTCGTGATCCCGTCTTACACTGGCGGAGCAAAGGGGGCTGAAACTTATCCGGACCTGATCCGCTTCATTGCCAATGCCATATTGGAGGCGTCACGTGGCTGAACCACTTTTCTCGTTTCAGGAAACGGCGGTGGGTTACGGCTCGCCTCTGCTTCAAGGCCTGGACTGGCAGGTATTCCCCGGCCAGTTCTGGGGCATCTTCGGCCCCAACGGCGCGGGCAAGACCACGCTCATCAAGACGCTTCTAGGCGCTCTTAAACCGCTTGGGGGGCGGGTCGAGATGCGCACGGGCGTGAGAGTGGGATACGTCCCGCAGCTCTCGCAGGTGCGCGAAAGCATGCCTCTCACGGTCAAGCAGGTGATCAAGCTTGGGGCGCTGGGCCTGTGCGGGCTTCCGCCGGTCAAAGCAACTTTGGCGCGCGTTGGATTGGAAGGCCAGGAGAACGCGCTTTTCGCCTCGCTGAGCGGAGGGCAGCGCCAGCGCGTGATGGTGGCGCGGGCGCTTCACAGGCGACCGGAGCTTCTCATCCTCGACGAACCGACCAACGGGGTTGACCTTCCCACCCGCCACGCCCTTATGGCGCTGATGCGCCGCCTTCACAAAGAGGGGATGACGCTTCTTCTGGTGACGCACCTCCTTGGCGAAACAGGCCCCGAAGTGGGCCACTTCCTTTGGGTTGACTCGCGTGAAAACCTCTGCCTGCGCGGGCCTAGGGACAAGGTCCTTTCCGACCCGGCGCTTGAAGCGGCGTACGGCGGCGGGCTTAAGGTGGTTGACGTGGCCGGCGAGCCGGTCCTTACGTGGGCCGCTTTCGAGAACGGGGATAATCATGTTTGAAACATTGGTTTTCGTGAAGTGGCCGCTCCTGGTGGCCGTGCTGGCCGGGATTCCTCTCGCTTACCATGGCGTTTTTCTGATGGAACGGCGGATGGTCTTTGCTAGCGTCGCGTTGGCGCAGGCCGCGCTGGCGGGAACGGCCATGGGATTTTTTTTCCACCAGGAGCCGCGGCTGCTCGGCCTCGCGGCCGTCGCCGTCTGCATTGCCGTCGTCGCCTTCACCGAGTCGCGGCCACGGGCCAGAATTTCCGGCGACGCGGCTTTGGGCATTCTCTACGTTCTGGGAGGCGCGCTGGCCGTGCTCTTCCTGAGCAAAAGCGCGGAGGGGGGGCTCGACGAAGCATCGCTCCTCTTCGGGTCGCTTCTCGGCGCAAACGCCAAGGACGCGATGGTTGCCGCCATAGTGCTGCTGGCGCTTGCTACTCTTCACGCCTGGGGTTACAACCGTTTCGTGGCCGCCGCCTTCGACCCCGAGACGAGCCGCGTGCTCGGCCTCAAGGTCGAGCGGCTCAACCTGGCTTTCTACGCCGGGCTTGGGACGCTTCTTGCCGTGAGCATCGGCCAGATAGGAGTCCTGCTTTCTTTCGCCTACCTCGTGCTTCCTCCCGTCTGCGGCCGCTGCTTTGGGCGGGCCATCGGAAGCGTCTTTCTCCTCTCCGCCCTTTTCGCCGTTGCGGGCACGGTCATAGGAACGCTCGCCTCGATTCACTGGGACCTTCCCACCGGCGCGGCAATATGCGCCGCGCTCGCGTTGCCGCTGCCCTTCACCCTGCTCGCGCGACGAAGATGAGGAGAAGGTGCCGGAACCTGGGAGTATCTGGGTATCGGAGTTTCGAGGTATCGGAGTCAGGTGTACTTCCCTTCCCCGCCGCTCCAACACCCTGTCCCCCCACCCTTCAAAAACATACCTTCAAAAGCATCCGCTGATGCGTTATAGTCAATGCGCCGGCCCGTGGCCGGAGGAGGCTCATGATGACGGCGGCTTCAAACATGGTGGCGATTGCCCAGCGCATCCGGGAAATAGCTTCGCGCAAGAACGCGGTCATTCTGGCGCACAACTACCAGATCGGAGAGATTCAGGATTTGGCGGACTTTGTCGGCGATTCGCTCGGTCTCTCGCAACAGGCGGCGAAGTCGCGGGCGGACATCATCGTTTTCTGCGGCGTTCACTTCATGGCCGAGACCGCCTCAATCCTCGCGCCGGACAAGAGGGTGCTCATCCCCGACCTGGAGGCCGGCTGCTCGCTGAGCGACACGCTAAGCGAGGGCCAACTTCGCTCGTGGAAGGCGAAGTACCCCGGCGCGGCCGTCGTTACCTACGTCAACACCAGCGCCGCGGTGAAGGCGCTCTCCGACTACTGCTGCACGTCATCGAACGCGGTCAAGGTGGTTCAATCAATTCCGGAGGATAAAGACATTCTCTTCGGCCCTGACATGTTCCTGGGCGCTTACGTTTCGAGGGCTACAGGGCGGAAGAACCTGCACCTGTGGGCGGGGGAGTGCCACGTTCACGCGGCGGTCAGGCCGGAGGACATCGAACGGACCAGGGCCTTACACCCCGGCGCCGATTTTCTCATCCACCCCGAATGCGGCTGCGTCACCTCATGCATGGTTTACGCGCAGGGCAACGACGTGAAGCCGGAGA
>JBBIMN010000130.1:0-1691 GCA_037444385.1 Acidobacteriota bacterium
AGGATGAACGGACCGAGGGCCTGTATTTTCTGGTAGAAGATCTCCACGCCCCTGGGAAGCAGCGCCGAGAGGACGTGGGAGCCGTCCAGAGGAGGCAACGGAATGAAATTGAAGGCGGCCAGGGCAAGGTTTAAGACGCCGAATTGCAGAATGGCCCACGCGGGCGTATACGCCTCCTGCATTTGCGCGAGAACGGCTTGCGCGCCGGCCGCGAACCCCATTGCTATGATGACCACGCTTCCTATCGTGGCTAAGATCAGGTTGCTTAAAGGGCCGGCGGCTGCAACGAGAGCTTCGTCACGCCTGAGATGTTTGAAATTGCGGCTGATGATCGGAACGGGTTTCGCCCAGCCGAAGACCGGCAAGCCGAACAGGGCCAGCATGGCGGGCAAAAGGAGCGTGCCGAAAGGATCAATGTGGGGAAGGGGATTAAGCGTCACCCTTCCGAGCATTCTGGCTGTGGGATCGCCAAGCTTGTATGCGGCCCATGCGTGGGCGCTCTCGTGGATGGAAAGCGAGAGCAGAATGATGAGGATGAAATAGGCGACGTTGAGCAAAGTCAGGGGACTGAAGTCGAAGTTCATGCGGGATTGACTCTCCTATTCTTCAAGTATGCGCATTTGCGCCAGCGTGGCATCGTTCCAAAGAGGCGCCACGGTGTACCGTCTCGCTTCCTTACCAGCATCGCGCGCTTCAACCGCAACTTGAGGCTCGCGCTTTGCGTCGCAAAAGCGCGCAACAATGCTCGCGCAGAGGCGCTCTTCCGGCTCGGATGGAACAGAACCGTCGCTTATGGCAACGGGGCCAAGGGCTTCAAGCGCCTCAAAACGCACCCCGTCCTTGGAAAACTGTTCCAGAAAGGCGCATTCCGCCTCGTTGCGGCCGACGATCAATTTGAGAACAGGCGAGATACGGAAGTGCCTGCCAACTTTTAAGAGGACAAGGTCATCTCGCGATATCCCGCGCTCCCCCGCGTGAGCCTTCAGGTCTTTGAAGCGTCTGGCGTAGTTGCGGTCGGTCAGAAAACAGCAGCCTCCCGCCGGCAGTGGGTAGTCGGTGATGCCTTTTTGGGTAATAAGCTCCATCTGGGGCCGCCGGCCTCTCCCGCAAAACCCCATGAGCTTGTCACGGTCCAGCAGGCCCTGCACCTCCGGTTGGGTAGGTGGGAGCCGCTTGGCGCTGAGCGGCCTTACCAGCCGTGCTTCCAGCCCTGATTCCTTTTCGATGAGCCGCAGCGTGTCTCGCCGCTGAGACATTGGCCGCTGGCCCAGGACCTCTCCCGTCGCCACGAAGTCGGCGCCGATCTCCTCCAAATAGGCCTTTGCTTTTCGAAGCATCAAAATCCGGCAGTCAATGCACGGGTTTATATTGGCGCCGTAGCCATGTTTGGGGTTGAGCAGAACCTTAAGGTATTCGTCACCAAGGTCAACCACTTTAACGGGAATGGAGAGTTCTTTGCCCACGCGTTGAGCTTCCGACCTAATCGGTGTCGGGTTGGCCTCGAACAGAGCCAAGGTCCGCTTGTGTTCCATGAGACAAAAACCCGTATGGAAATGAATCCCGTAAACTTCGACGCCCTGCTCCTGCAAAAGCTTCACCGCGAGCGTTGAATCCAACCCGCCGGACAGGAGCACGACAGCCTTGATCGCCAAAAAGAACTTCCTCCTCAGAATAAAGCCTACCATAACGAG
>JBBIMN010000130.1:1701-6791 GCA_037444385.1 Acidobacteriota bacterium
AGCCTTTCCAAAGAAGCGCGCGGCCCCCTCTTCATGGATGAAAGGGATGTCTTCGAGCGGTTGCCGAAGCCCAAAGTTCTTACTACTCCGACACCAGAAGAGTTGACTCTGTGGAAATCTCGAATTGCGCCCCTTCTCGATTCTCAGAGGTTCAAGGTCAACCTTACTGGTGTCTCATTAGTAACAGGCGCTTTGACTGTTCTCAATAAAGTCTCCGCGCTTCCTTTCGCCCGTCGCCGTGCGCGCCTGCTCAAAACTCACGCCGAGCGAACTCACGCCATGCGCGCGCTACCCAGAATGTCATTTCGGCATTCACCGCGATCCCCATCCAAGCTTCTCCCTAAGCAGAGAAAAATAGTCGCGTTCGGGAAGGCCCACCAGGGCCGCCGGCTGCTCGGATTTTCGCACGATGACGCGATCTCCAACCAGCAGGGGCTGGCCCATCTGGCCGTCGGCGGTTAGAAAAACCTCGCCGGAGTCAGCCAGCAGCGTGATCGAAACCGGTTCCTTGGAATCAAGGATTATCGGCCTCATCGTGAGAGTGTGAGGACAGAGCGGCGAAAGAATCAGAGCGTTCAGGTCCGGTGCCAGGATCGGTCCCCCCGCCGCCAGGTTGTAAGCCGTCGAACCGGTCGGCGTGGCCACGATGAGGCCGTCGGCGCGCATGTCGGTAAGCCAGCGCCCGCCGGCCTCCACGCGAAAATGGGTGATCCGCGCCAGCGCCGCCTTTGTTACAACGGCGTCATTCAGGCAGTGAAACACGGCCACGTTCTCACCGTTGCGGACGAGGGAGGCGACCAGCATCATCCTCCGCTGAATCACGGCCCGCCCTTCAAAAAAAGCCGTAAGCGCCGCCGTCATCTGGTCAACGGTGATCTCGGTCAGAAAACCGAGGTGGCCAAGGTTTACGCCAAGAATGGGAACGTCGCGCCGGTGCACGTGGCGCGCCGCCGAAAGAAGCGTCCCGTCTCCGCCCAGAACCACGATGAGGTCGCACCGCTCCGGCATTTCGGATCTCTGGGCCACCGGTCTTTCCCTGGCGGCAAGCATCTCGCTGGAAGCCGGGTCGAGAATGGCCGAATGGCCGGCGCCGTCAAGCCACGACACCAGCTTCTCCAATGTCGGCCTGGCAAGTGCCGGCTGCGGTTTGGTGACAACGCCAACGGTCTTCACTGCCGTGCTCCCTTCTTCGAGGGGATCAGGTAAAGGAAATGCTCCTGGTTTCCCTTCGGGCCTTTAAGCCGGCTCTTCGCCACTCCGGCGACAGTATACCCCATAAGGCGCGCCGCGGCCGCGATCCCTTCCACGGCGGCCCGCTGGTCCTCCTCGCTTCGCACGACCCCGCCCCGCCCCACGCGGCCCCGCCCCACTTCAAACTGCGGCTTGACGAGGGCTATGACGGCGGCCTTGGGCGCCGAAGGAAGAATGGCTGGGAGAAGGAGCTTAAGCGAAATGAACGAAGCGTCCACCACCACAAGCTCCGGTTCAAAGGGAAGCGTTTGCGCTTCAAGGCGGCGTGCGTTGACGCCTTCCAAGAGAGTGACTCGCGGGTCGCCGCGCAGGCGCGCGTCTAGCTGGCCGTGACCGACGTCCAGCGCCACGACGCGCTGTGCTCCTCGCTGCAAGAGGCAATCGGTAAAGCCTCCCGTGGAAGCTCCAACGTCGAGGCAGTCAAGATTCTGTACGCCGATGCCAAGGTCCTCAAGCGCGCCCAAGAGCTTCATGCCTCCACGGCTGACGAACGGACACTTGGGGCCGCGAACATCGAGTGGCGCTTCTTCGGCGAGAAGCTGGCCCGGCTTTTCAACTCGCTTCTCGCCGATATAAATCTGGCCGGCGAGTATAAGGGCTTGAGCCTTCTGGCGGCTTTCGGCGAGAGACCGTTCCACGACGAGTACGTCCGCTCGCTTCTTCATCGCAGTGGAGAGTGGAGGGGGAAGCGTGAATAGGCCATGGACGGTTTAGTGTGGATAGTGGAAGGTGGTGGGACCAATGTATCTATTATTTTCTCCACTCTTCACTCTCCACCATGACTCACCTGTCCCTGTCCACCACGAAGTGTGCAAGCTCGCGAAGGTCGCGACTGGAGTCTCCGAGCGGTGAGAGCGCCCGCAACGCCTCCGACAGCAAACGGTCCGCGTGGCGGCGCGCCCCGTCAAGCCCCCAAACCTTCACGAACGTCGCCTTTCCCGCCTTGGCGTCCTTGCCCGGCGTCTTTCCTATGACCTCGGCGCTCTGGGTGGCGTCGAGAATGTCGTCAACGACCTGAAAAGCAAGCCCCACGGCCGCGCCGTAGCGTCGTAGCGCCCCCAACGACTGGGCGCGCGCTCCCGCCCAAATGCCGCCGGCGGCCAGGCAGGCTTCAAGGAATGCGCCGGTCTTGAGGCGGTGTATCCGGGCCAGGCTCTCCGCTGTGATTTCCCTTGCGCCTTCCGCTTCGAGGTCGAGAACCTGTCCGCCGGCCATGCCCTGCGTCCCTATTGCGCGAAAAACCAGGCGGGCCGCCTTGGCACGTCTTGCGAGGCTTGCCACCCCTTTTGGATGCGTGACCAAGAGCTCAGCGCCCAAAGTCAGAAGGGAGTCGCCCGCCAGGATGGCCAAGGCTTCGCCGAAGACGACGTGGGACGTGGGCTTTCCGCGCCGCAAGTCGTCATTGTCCATTGCCGGAAGATCATCGTGAATGAGGCTGTAGGTGTGCAAAAGCTCCAAAGCCGCCGCCGCCGGCAACACAAGACGAGCCTGGCTCCCGCCGCACGCTTCGTACGCGGCCATCGCCATGACCGGCCTGACCCTCTTCCCTCCAGCCATGACGCTGTAACGCATCGCCTCGTGCAACCGCGCGGGTTCTTGCGTGACAGGAGGCAGGACGGCATCGAGAGAGCGCTCCACCTCCGGCACCCACTTCGCGAAAGCGGAGGCCGTCACGTCAGCGTTCCGTTTTTCTCGCCATCGCCGGTCTTTGCGCGGTTGGTGGCTTCGTTCCCATCAGCCGCGCTTTTTGCTCCGGCGGCGCCCGGTGAGCCGGAGACTTCTCCCCCTTCAAATGGTTGCCCCCGGCCATTTTCAAGGAGCCTGGACACTCTCAGCGAAGCGGCTTCCAGCACGACCTGCAGTTCGCGGCTTAGGGTTATGCCCTGCTCGAAAAGGCCGAGACTCTCCTCCAGCGGAAGATTCCCCTCTTCCAGCTTGTGGACGATCCCCTCCAACTGCTTCAAGCGCTCTTCAAATCCAGGCTGCTTTTTCGTCCGCGCCATTCTCGCACCCCCGGCCCTCACGATGACGATACCGCCGCGAGCGCGTGAAGTCAAGAACTTCAAAAGAGCACGAAGAAGACATTCACAGGGAGGACGTGGATGTTAGGGAGGAGAGAGCCATTTTGCAGGAGGCGTCTCCAGATGCCGATATGGCCGAATGCCGAAAAGAAAGAACGATCATTTTGGACAGTAGTGATTTACACTTCAACCTTGTTTCTCCCCCCTGATCTCCCTTCCCACCTGAAAAGGACGCCCCGCTCTTGCCGTTGAGGGCGTATTGGCGTTATCCTTCGCATGAAAGGGGGCGTCTTTGGGAAAGCTCGCTGATGATGCTGCTGCGGTTGAGAGCCAGGCCAGCGCCGCCTCACCTGTCTCGGAAGCCAAAGCCCTCTCGCTGCGGCAGGAAATCACGATCATCCTGGTTTTTACGGCGGCGCTGTTAACGCTGCTGTCCCTGGTCAGCTACAACCCCAGCGATCCGGGGCTGATATCAAATGGGACACTGTCCTTTCACCCGACAAATTGGGTTGGTTATCTGGGCTCTTTCTGGGCCGACCTTCTCGTGTCGCTCTTCGGCTTGGCCGCCATCTGGGTTCCAGCGCTTTTGGCCAGGGCGGGGTACCTGCTCTTCGTTCAGCGCGCGCTATTGACGCCTTGGCGGCTGCTTGTCTGGACATCTCTCCTGTTCAGCCAGGCCACCATGCTGCAACTGGCCTTCGGCAACGTGGACCTTCGGCTTTGCGAGCAAAGCGTCTCCACGGCGCTGGGCGGCATCTCGGGGATTGTGCTTGGGACGATACTCGTGGGCGTGGCCGGCAACGCGGGCGCCCTGATCCTGGTTCCTCTGTGGGTCATCGTCACGCTCATGGCCCTTTTCAGGGTTTCCTTCTTCGCCATCTTCGCCCGTCTTGCTTCGCCTTT
Source organism: Acidobacteriota bacterium (assembly GCA_037444385.1). Taxonomy (GTDB): domain Bacteria; phylum Acidobacteriota; class UBA4820; order UBA4820; family DSQY01; genus JAEMPZ01. The sequence continues at coordinate 5,877 of JBBIMN010000130.1, forward strand.
TCAAAAGCTCTGGCAGTCCGTCTCGCTGAGGCGCGAGCGCAAAAGGCAGTCCGCAGCGCGGGACCAGGCGCGCTTGCAGGTGAAGGAGCGGCAGAAGGAGCGTCTCCTGAAAGAGGGGGAGGATGTAAAAGAGCGCGGCGACCCGGCGGTCGCCAAGCGCAAGGACGTCAAGCCGGCGCTGCCTTTGGAGGCGTCCCCATCGGCCGGCAAGTACAAACTGCCCGTGAGCGACCTTTTGGAGCCGCCCAAGCCCAGGCCGCCTGTAGACGAAAAGGCGCTCCTGGCCCGCGCCCGCCAGATCGAGGAGCGTCTTCGCGAATTCGATATCAACGGCGAGGTGGCCGAGATTCATCCTGGGCCTGTGGTAACGATCTTTGAGTTCCGCCCCGCGCCCGGGATCAAGTACAACAGGGTCATCGCCTACGCCGAGGACCTGGCGCTCACGCTCAAGGTGGACCACGTCCGCATTGACCGGATCTTGGGCAAATCAACAATAGGCGTCGAAGTGCCCAACAAAAACCGCGAGATCATCTCCTTCCGCGAGATGGTTGAATCGGAGGCCTACCGCCAGACGCCTGGCAAGCTTCCCATCGCCATGGGCAAAAGCGTTGACGGCGAGCCGTTCGTCACGACGCTTGACCACATGCCGCATTTACTCGTCGCCGGCACCACCGGATCGGGCAAGAGCGTCGGCATAAACGTCCTTATCCACAGCATCCTTTTCAGAGCGACCCCGGAAGAGGTCAAGCTGATCCTCATAGACCCCAAGCAGGTGGAGCTCAAGATTTACGAAGGGATCCCGCACCTTCTTGTGCCCGTAGTCACGGACGTCAAGAAGGCGGCAAACGCGCTGAACTGGGCGGTGCGGGAAATGACCGAGCGGTACAAGCATCTGGCTGCCGCGCAGGTGCGGAG
>JBBIMN010000131.1:0-6728 GCA_037444385.1 Acidobacteriota bacterium
CCGTGCAAGCCCGGCCAGAACGTGGCTCGCGGCAGTGATGACACGCTTTTCGCCATCGCCGGCGGGGTGGTGCGGTTTCGCCACCGCGGACGCCTAGGGGTATACGTAGACGTGGTTTTGGCGTAACCCACCCCCATGTTTCTGGACTCCGCCCGAATCTTCGTTAAGGGAGGGCGCGGCGGGTCCGGCTGCGTCAGCTTCCGAAGGGAAAAGTACGTTCCAAAAGGCGGCCCCGATGGCGGTGATGGTGGCCGCGGGGGCGATGTGGTCCTCCTGGCCAGGCCGCAGGTTCGCACTCTACTTACCTACCGCACAAAGCGTTTTTTTAAGGCCACTAGCGGGCAAGGCGGACAAGGGAGCCTGAAAACCGGCCTCTCAGGGAAGCGGCTTGTTCTTCACGTGCCGGTGGGAACCATGGTCTATCTGGAAGATCCGCCGGGCCAGCCAATTGCCGACCTGGTGGAGCCGGGCCAGAGGTTTGTAGTGGCGAAAGGCGGCCGGGGAGGGCGGGGCAACACCAGGTTCAAGAGCGCAACGCATCAAACTCCTCGGGAGTTCGACCCCGGGGATCCGGGAGAAGAGCGCTGGATAAAACTGGAACTGAAACTTCTCGCCGACGTGGGGCTTGTCGGCCTTCCGAATGCCGGCAAATCAACCCTGTTGGCCGCGATCAGCAACGCCCAACCGAAGATAGCTTCATATCCCTTCACGACGTTGCGCCCTGTCCTCGGCGTCGTCGAATGGGAGAGACACCAGAGTTTCGTCGTGGCCGACATTCCAGGCCTCATCGAGGGCGCTCACCAGGGGGCCGGACTGGGCGACCAGTTCCTCAAGCACGTGGAAAGGACGCGGGTGCTCTTGCACCTTGTTGATCTGTCCGACACTTTGAGTGCTCCCGCCGAAAGGGTGCGCGTCGTCGAAAACGAACTCAGTTGTTACGGAGCCGGCCTTTCCGAAAAACCCGTCGTGCTGGTTGGAACCAAAGCGGACATTCCGTTCGAACCAGAGCAGGAGGCTCCTTTGCGGGCGTATGCTTCCGAGCACGGGTGGCCCTACCGGCGCATCTCCGCCGCCACACATAAGGGGCTTGAGCAGTTGCTGCGCGCAGCGTGGTCCTACGTGCGGGAAACGCGCGAGGAAGACGAGCCGTGAAAACCGGAGTCTTTGGAGGCACATTCGACCCGCCGCACAAGGGCCATTTGCGTTTGGCCCGTCTCGCGGAGCGTTCCTGCTCGCTTGACCGGATTTTATTCGTGCCCTGCGCCCGCCAGCCGTTCAAAAGCCTGGATCCCGGCGCTTCCGCGTGGCACCGGTGCGCGATGCTGGCGCTTGCCTTGGAGGACGAACCCAAGTGGCTTCTTGACGCGCGCGAGATGGAGCGCGGCGGGATTTCCTACACCATCAAGACGCTTGAGCTCCTGCGATTGGAGCAGCCGAAGGACCAGTTTTTTCTCATTCTTGGGGAAGACAATCTGAATGGCTTCTCGCGCTGGCGCAGACCCATGGACATCGCGGAGATGGCCACGTTGGTGGTGGCGCCCAGAGGCGGTGCGTGCGGGGACTCTTTGCCGCCGGAACTCCGCCGCCACGTGATCTTTCTGCGCTCCCGGCCATTGGACATCAGCTCAAGCGGCGTCAGGGCGCGCATCGCAGGCGGAAGGCCATGGAGATATTTGGTCCCGGCCTCCGTGGCGAGGTACATCGAGCGGCAAGGGCTTTATAAATTCCAGGTCCAGCGACTGAGATCGAGGAGGCATATGTGACGAAGCAGGAACGCGAGGCGCTCGCGTCCGCTCTGGAAGCCATAGCGGACGCGAAAGGGGAAGACCCGGTGATATTGAACTTGGGCGGGCTAACGGCGATGACCGACTATTTCGTCATAGCTCACGGCTCGAACACGCGCCAGGTCCAGGCCATGACAAAGCGCGTGGAGGAAACGGTCCGGGATCGCTGCGGCATCAAACCTCACCACGTCGAGGGCGCCGGGCCCGCCCAGTGGGTGCTGATGGACTACGGTTTTTTCATCGTGCACCTCTTTATTGAAGGCAAAAGAGGCTACTACAGCCTGGAACGCATCTGGATGGACGCTCCGCGCGTGACGCTATGATGCCAGAGGTTTCGCGATCGCGATTCAGCGCCTTCTGGAAAGGAAGTGCTTTGCCGCAAGCCGTTGCCCGTGTTCTGAGTAAATCGCCGAGATTGTGGTGATGCGCGCGAGATTGATCGGCAATGATCCGGTTTTCAAGGCGGCGCTCTTGCTGGCGCGCCGGGCGGCGCCCGCGCGCGGTCCGGTCGTTCTTGTCGGGCCGACCGGAAGCGGCAAGTCTCTTTTAGCCAGATTCATCCATGAACACGGCGCTCACCCGGCGGCTCCATTTCAGGAATGGTCCGCTGGCGCGGTGCCCGCCACGTTGCTGGAATCGGAACTTCTGGGCGTCGAGCGTGGCGTGGCGACCGGCGTGACCGAGCGGCCCGGCATTTTCGAAGCCGCCGGACACGGGACGATCTGCCTCGCCGGGCTCGAAGAGATGTCCTTCGCCCAGCAGGCGATACTTCTTCGCGTGCTGGAGGCTGGCACGGTTGAAAGAGTGGGCGGCCACCGCTTGGCGCGCGTCCAGGCCCGCATCATCACTACGTTTCAGGACCCGCCGGAAACGCTTGCCTCGGCTTCCAAGCTGAGGGAGGATCTTCTTTACCGCCTCGATCTTTTTCGCATCGAGCTTCCGCCGCTCTGCGCCAGGGGAGGAGACATTTCTGCCCTCTTTAGCCATTTTTTGCGCCTCGCCTGCTCAAAGCTGAAGCGCCCGGTTCCGCAAGTGGCGCCATCCCTCGCGCGAGCGCTTGACGGCCATTCGTGGCCCGGAAACGTTCGCGAGCTGGAACAGCGCGCGCAGGCGCTGGCCTGCTTGGGCAAGGAGAGCCTTGACGTGCAGGACATGCCGCCATCCTTCTGGATCGCTGGGGATGCCGTTTCCGAAGCGGCCCGCCACCGCCTCACCCTCGAGGAGTTGAAGGACCGCTACATTCGCGAAGTATTGGTACGCGTCGGCGGCAAGCGTACCGAGGCCGCCCGCTGGCTCGGCATCAGCCGCAAGGCGCTGTGGGAACGTTTGAAACGAGCATCGGGCTAAAGTATGATAAGAGGTTAAGGCGTGTGGGAGATACGCGTCGTGACGGTTGGAAAGATCAAAGAACCGGGAGCGCTGGCCTTGGCGGAAACTTACGCCAGACGGGTGGGTGGGGAATGGCGCCTCGTGCTTGACGCCGCGCCGCCCTCTCGCCGCCCCGAGCCCGCCATAAAAAGGCGGGAAGAGACAGCCTCGCTTATGGCCCGTGTCCCCAACGGCGCTCGCGCCGTCGCGCTCGATCCCGAAGGAAGCTCCTATGATACCACGGCGTTCTCCTCTTTCCTCGGAGAGTTGAAGGACAGGGGCCAAGCGGCCTGTTTTCTGGTCGGAGGCGCCCACGGCCTTGACAAAGCGATTTTGGGGGGAACAGCGAGGCTCTCGCTTTCGGCCATGACCATGGCCCACGAACTTGCCACCGTCGTTTTGTGCGAGCAGATCTACCGGGCTTTCGCGCTTTGCACCGGGCGGCCTTACGCCAAATAACTATTGAAGGAGCGGTAATGGACAAGAAGAGCTTGAAACTGTTTGAAAAAAGGCTGAAGGAAAGGCGGCTGGAATTGCAGGCCGCCTATCTGGAGAAGCTTTCCCGCAGTGGTGACGCCGGTTCCGACGGCGCGCTGGATTCGGCGGATGAGGCGTCGGCTAACTACAACAAGGAGTTCTGGTACTCCATGTCTGACGCCGACCGCCAGATGATGCGCCTGATTGACGAGGCCATGAGGCGTATCGCCGACGGCACATTCGGTGCCTGCACCCACTGCGAAAAGCCCATCCAGAAAAAGCGGCTTGAAGCGGTGCCGTGGGCCCGCCATTGCGTCGAATGCCAGGAGCTTCAGGAGCGTGGGCAGCTCGAGGAGTAACAGGCCATGCGGCAGAAGACGGCGATAATCACCGGGTTCGTGATTCTGGCCATGCTGGTCCTGGTGACGGTCGTCATGCAAAACGAGGCGGTGCTCAAGCAGGACTTTCTCCTGCTTGGAACGAGGATGCGCACCGCCACCGCCATGGGGCTTGCCCTTCTCTCCGGGTTCGCCGCCTTCGCTCTGTGGGCACTTGGGAGCGGCGTCGCCCGCGCGCTTGGCAACTTCATGCGCGGCCTTCGCAAGAACTCCGACCGCGACGCCGAGGAGAAGTATTTGAAGGGGCTTGACGCCGCGCTCGGCGACAGGCCGCTGGAAGCGATCAACCATTTCAGAAGGGCCCTGGAGGCGCAACCCGACTACCTTCCGGCGCTCCTGAAGCTTGGGGAGGCCCTTCGGCGAACAGGCCGGACGGATGAGGCGATAGAGCTTCACGGGCGCGCTCAAAATCAGCATCCGTCGGACATTCCACTGCTCTACGCGCTGGTGGATGATTATCTAGCCGCGTCGGACCACGAGCGCGCGAAGCGGACGCTGACGGAAATCCTGAGAATCCAGCCCAAGCGCGCGCTTCACGCCTACAGGATTTTGCGCGAGCTGTACATCAAGGAGGGCAACTGGAAGAAGGCCTTGGAAGCGCAGGAGCGGATCACGGAGCTTCGCATCATGGAAGAGGAGCGCGCTTCCGACGCTCCGTATACCCCGGGCATTCTTTACCAGCAAGGCGCCGACCTTCTTCAGCAGGAGAAGCGCGGCGATGCCATAGCTCAACTGGAAAAAGTCCGCCACAAGCATCCCGCCTTCATTCCCACCTATATCAAGCTTGCCGAAGCCTATCTCCTTGACGGCCAGGATGAGAAAGCCACCGCGACATACCTGGAAGGATTCCGCCGCGCCGGCTCCACCACGTGCCTCCTGGCCATGGAAAAGATGTTTTTGGACAAGGGCACTCCCGAGGACGCGATCGCCGCTTACCAGGGAGCCGTCGCGAGCACCGACCGCAAGCTGGTCCCGAAATTCCTGCTCGCAATTCTTTATTACAGGCTCGAAGTGATGGACAAGGCGGAGCATCTCTTGCGCGAAATAGACGGAAGCGTCCGCCAGTCCGGCCTGGTGCAGTATTACCTCGGCCGCATCCGCGAGCGCAGGGGCGACTTCGCCCAGGCGTGCGCGCGATACCGCGAAGTCATACGCATTTTGAGGCCTTTCGAGATGGTCTACGTTTGCCAGGGCTGCAACGAGAAGAGCCCCGACTGGAAAGACTTCTGCCCGAAGTGCCTCCTTTGGGGCACATGGGTTCCCGATTTCAAGGACGAACTCATGCAGGAGCTTCCTGAATCAAGCCCGGTCTTTTACCAGGAGATTTCGTGGAACACCGCGTCAAACGCCCGGTAGTCCTCGTGGTTCTGGACGGGTGGGGCGAAGGGCGCGACTGGGCCTTCAACGCCGTTACGCGGTCGGGCCTCAAGAACATCCCATCGCTCTTCGCGCGGTATCCGCACAGGACGCTTTTGGCGAGCGGCGAAGCGGTCGGCCTGCCCGGCGGGCAGATGGGCAACTCGGAGGTCGGCCACCTCACGCTTGGCGCTGGCCGTGTCATCTATCAGGAACTGCCCCGCATCAACAAGGCGGTCCGTGACGGCTCATTCTACGAAAATCCGGCGCTCAAGGAGGCCTGCCGTTTAAGCCGCAACGGGACGCTCCATTTGATGGGTCTTCTATCCGACGGCGGCGTCCACAGCCACCAGGAACATTTGTACGCGCTGGTGGAACTCTGCAAGCGCGAGGGGCTTCAAAGAGTCGCCGTTCATGCCATTCTCGACGGGCGCGACACGCCGCCCGACTCCGGCACTTCTTACATCGAGGCGCTGGAGAAAGTCCTCGCCGAAAAAAACGTGGGGCGCATTGCCACCATCGTCGGGCGCTATTACGCGATGGACCGCGACCAGAGGTGGGAGCGGACCGAGATGGCTTACCGCCTCTACACCGAAGGCAAAGGGCTTTCTGCCACGAGCGCCGTTGAGGCGGCTCGCGAAGCCTACGCCGGCGGGACGACCGACGAATTCGTCAAGCCCGTCGTTTTGCCGTGCCCCTACGGGAAAGTCTCGGACGGCGACGGAATGATTTTTTTTAATTTCCGCGCCGACAGGGCGCGGCAGATCGCCCGCGCTTTCTATGAAGAGCCGTTCTCCGGCTTCGTCCGCCGCGTGAAGCCGAACCTCGCGACCTATACGACATTCACGCGATACCAGAAAGAGTTCCCGTTTCCCGTGGCTTTCGATCACGAGAACATCATTGACACTTTCGGCGAAGTTGTCTCAAAGGCTGGCCTCCGCCAGCTCCGCATGGCCGAAACCGAAAAGTACGCGCACGTCACCTTCTTCTTCAACGGTGGAAGAGAGAAACCTTTCGATGGCGAGGAGCGGCTTCTAATCCCCAGCCCCAAGGTGGCGACCTACGACCTTCAGCCCGAGATGAGCGCTCCCGCCCTGACGAGGGCGCTGCTCGACAGGATAGACGGCGGCCTGTACGATTTCATTCTCGTCAACTACGCCAACGGCGACATGGTCGGCCACACGGGCGTTTTCGAGGCGGCCCTCAAGGCGGCGCGCGTCGTTGACGGTTGCGTGGGGCAGGTCGCGGAAAAAGTCCTCTCGAAAAACGGCGTTATGCTTCTCACCGCCGACCACGGAAACATCGAGTGCATGAGAGAGGACGACGGCGTGCGCCCCCACACCGC
>JBBIMN010000132.1:0-6723 GCA_037444385.1 Acidobacteriota bacterium
TAAACACGAGCCACGCCGCACCCATTGAAATTTTTTCGTCATGAGTCATGTTTGACAGGGAGAGGATTATCGAGAGGACGCGGGAAATGATAAAGGTTTTCGCCATAGTGCCCGGCACTTCTTTGGAGGGCACGCCCTTCGGGACGGGAGGCGGCGTACTGGCCCGGAGCGATATCAGGTGCGTGTGCATATCCCCCGAACACGAACTCGCCGGGAGGCTGGCCGCCATGGAGCCCCCGGATCTCCTCGTCCTCGACATGGACACGCCCGGCTTTTCCGCGCTGCATACCGTGCGCGCGCTGCGCAATTTCCCGTCCTATACGCGTCTTCCCATCTTCGTGGTGTCGGATCGGGACCATGGCGCCGAGGCGAAGGCCGCGGGCGCCACGCATTTCCTCATGAAGCCCATAGCTCCCGCCGAGATGGAGTATGCCCTGGGCAAATTCGTGAACTCCATCGTTCGGAAAGCCTCGCGGAGAGGCCTGCGTGGGCTTTGCGCCGTCTCCAAGAGCGGCGTGAAGGTCCAAGGCCGCATGCGTGACATATCCCTTGGCGGCGCCCAGGTGGCCGTTTCCGAGAGGCTCCCCATGGGCGCCATGGTGAAGATCGGGTTTGCCGTCATCATCCAGAATACCCCGCACGTCATCCAGTGCAACGCCCGCGTCGTGCGCGAGGTCCCAGGGGGGTATGGCCTGGCCTTCTGCCAATTGGACGTCGCCAGCCGCGGCCTTCTCCGCGCCCTCGAAAAGAGCTGACCGTTGAAGCGCGACGCCAGGCTCCGGCTTGTCGCTCGCCTCACGCGCTATCCACTGCCCTGGGCCGGCGACGAGGGTTACGAAAAGGCCGAAATGGCCGGAGGAGGCTTGGATCTTGGCGGGGCGGACCCTCGCACGTTGGAGAGCCGCCTTCGCCGGAGACTCTTCTGTTGCGGGGAGGTGCTCGGCGCCTTCGGCCCCATAGGGGGTCACAACTTCCAGTGGGCGTGGGCTACGGGCAGAGCCGCCGGCCTAGGCGCCGCTTCTTCGTGACTTCTTGTTAGCGGGACTCCCAGGCGACTTTGCCACCGATGACTGCGGCCACTAGAGGGTTTTCGGCGAAGGGGTAGAATAGGTGGAGGTGTGACGGGACGTCCCAGATGCAAAGATCGGCGGCCTTTCCTGGCGCCAGCGAGCCGGTCTCTTTGTCCATCCTCAAAGCATAGGCGGCGTTGAGCGTCATAGCCCACAAGGCCTCTTCGGGCATCAATCCCATGCCGAAGACGGCGAGCGTCAAAACCATGATGGCGTTGGCAGTGAAGCTGGAGCCTGGGTTGCAGTCGGAGGCGATAGCCACCGGGCAGCCCGCCTCAATGAAGGCGCGCGCGCGAGCGTAGGGCTTTCGCAGGTAAAATGCCGTGGCGGGAAGGAGCGTCGCGCAAACACCCGCAGCCGCCATTTTCGCGATGCCCGCTTCGGATGCCGCCAACAGGTGATCCGCCGAAACGGCCCCAATCTCCGCCGCGAGCGTTGCTCCGCCCGTGTCTTCGATTTCGTCGGCGTGAAGGCGGGGCAAGAGCCCAAGCTCTTTTCCTCTCAGAAGTATCTTCCGAGATTGCTCCGGCGTGAAGGCGCCATCCTCGCAGAAGACGTCGCAAAAGCGCGCCAGCTTTTCTTTTGCCACGGCGGAGAGGATCTCGCCGCAGATTAAATCAACGTAACCGTCGGGCGATCCTTTGAACTCGGGCGGAACGAAGTGGGCCGAAAGGCAAGTGGCGGCGACGCGCTGCGGGCCTTCGCCCGCGAGCGCTTTGATCACGCGAAGCTGCTTCATCTCGTTTTCGAGGTCGAGCCCGTATCCGCTTTTTGCCTCAAATGTTGTAACGCCGTGGCTAACTAAACGCCGGGCCTGGCCCCGCGCCGAGGCGAGCAGATCATCGCGAGATGCGCCGCGCACGGCGCGCACCGTCGAGAGAATGCCGCCTCCCGCCTTGCCGATATCCATGTAGCTTGCGCCGGAAAGCCGCATGACTAATTCGTTGGCGCGGTCTCCCAGAAAGGGGACGTGCGTGTGCGAATCAACAAAGCCCGGCAAAACGGTTCGCCCCGTTGCGTCAATCCGCAGTGAAGCGGAAGCGTCTTGTACTTCGGACCACGGTCCCACGAAGCGGATCGTGCCGTTCTTTACGCCGACGGCGCCATCGCGCACGACGGGCAAATGTTTCATGGCGGCGCCGGTTATCGGGCCATCCTGGTGGCACGGGACAAGGCAGCTGATGGGGCCGGTTAGAAGGTCAAAATCGGGCATGGAACCCTCATGAACCCTTGCCGAAGGCCACGGCGTTTTCGTTGGACTTTTTCCCCTCGATGGCTTCGACAAGCGCGCTCACGCGCCGGACAAGGTCCTTGATGGCCCCAAGAAGATTTTCTCGTTCCAGCCGAAGGTCCATGATCTGCCTTTCGACTTCGTGGGCGCGGATCTGTGCGTCTTGGAGCGCTGATTCGCCTTTGACCTGGGCCTCCTCGACGATGCTCTGCGCCTCTCTAATCGCCTGGGCCTTCACTTCATCGGCGGTCTTCTGGGCAAGGTAGAGCGCCTCCTTGAGAAGGTTTTCGCGGCGGCGGAATTCGTCGAGCCCGGCGTTGAGCGTTTCCATTTCCTTCTGCATTCTGGCGTTGTTCAAAACGGCTTCCTGGTAGGATTCGGCGATGGCGGCGAGGTACAGCTTGACATCCTCCGGATCAAAGCCTCGCACGACTTTGCGGAAGGTGTGTCCCTGGATTTCAATCGGTGACAGCGTGTGGCGCGTGGTCATGGCATCCTCCTTGGGCCGAAGAGGGCGGTGCCGACGCGCACCAGCGTGGCGCCCTCTTCAACGGCAACAGCGTAATCCTGGCTCATCCCCATCGAAAGGAAACGAAAATCCTCCGGTCTTGGGTGGCTCGCGCGAATTGCGTCGAACAGTATTTTTAGACGGCGAAAAACCGGCCTTGCCGCATTCGCATCTTCTTCGAACGGAGGAACGGCCATCAAGCCGGCGAGCGGCAGGTTTGGAAGCAAGAACAGAAACTCGGCCAATGCCCGAGCCTCCTTCTCGCCGGCGCCGCCCTTCTGTTCCTCGCCGCAGTTCACTTCGATCATCACCTCTCTGGAAATGTTTTCCTCGCCGGCGATTCGCGAGAGGCGCTTGGCCAGTTCTGGAGAGTCAACCGAATCGAGCGAGTCGAAGGCTAGAAGCGCCCTTCTGGCCTTGTTGGACTGAAGGCGCCCGATGAAGTGCGCTTTGCAGCGCGAGCGGACATCTGGCGGCAGCGCCGAAAGATGCTCCTCCCCCTCCTTGATGCGGTTCTCTCCCAGGAAGTTGACGCCCGACTTAACCACCGCCACGATTTCGGTCGCGGCGCGCGTTTTTACCGCCGCCATGAGAGACACCTCCGACGGATGCCTGCCGGAGCGCCGCGCCGCCTCGGCGATGCGGCCCAGAACCGTTTGAACGTTACCGCCGATCGTGGCTGTCTCTTCCGCCATGACTCAAGAGTAAGCCGGAAATGCCCATCTGTCAAGCCGCGCCGTGGCGAACGACCGCGAGAGGCAGGTCCAACAACAGGGACAACAGCCTGTCGGCTCCAAGCGCTATGCCGGCGCACGGTTCCAGCGCGTCCACCGCCGAGAAAAAGTCCTCATCAGGCGGATGGGCACCTTTGCCCAGCGAGACTCTCTCCGCCTGAAAAGCCTCGTACCGGCGGCGCTGTTCGGCTCCGTCGCAAAGCTCCTGGTAGGCGTTGGCCAGCTCAACGCCGGCGGCGAAGAGTTCAAAGCGGTCAATCACACCCGGCTCGTCGCGCCTTTCGGCGGCGAGCGCTCCCTGAAACGGCGGGTATCCAAAGAGAGCGGCGGGGCGCGCAAAACGAGCCAGTTCAGGTTCGACGCGCGAGAGCATCAGGTAGCAGAAGCAGTCGTTCTCGGACCAGCCTCCGGTTGCGCCTGCCCCGTGGCGCTTGGCCGCTTCCCGCCAATCATCACGCGTTTTAAAAGCGCGCCAATCGTGTCCCACGAAGCGCTCGAAGGCTTCGCCAAGTTCCATGCTTTCAACGTTGGCGGCAAGGTCGCATGTCATACCATCTCTGCTGATTTTGCCGTTTGGCAGAAAAGCCTTCGCGGTGGCTTTCAATAATCCTTCGGCGTCCTCAAGAATGGCGTCAAGATTTTCGTGGGGCCTGTACCACTCAAGCATCAAGAACTCCTGGCTGTGGCCCCGGCCCGAAGCTTCGTCTCTAAAAGACGGCGCGAGAGAAAAGCAAGGGCCAGCGCCAGACGCCAGAAATTTCTTCAGGTAAAACTCCGGCGATGTCGGGAGGAAGGCGGTCCGGCCCGTGGCCGTGCCGGTGACTTTGAACGGATCGAGGTGCGGCTCCATTCCAGCGCTTGGGACCAGTAGAGGCACGTCAACCTCAAGAAACCGGCGCCTTTGAAAGAATGAACGCACGAGCCGCAGGAACCTGCCGCGTTCGTAAAGAACGGGCAGCCGCTCGCGAATATCATCCAGAAAAGGCGTCATTCGGGCCGTTGACATAGCTCAGCCAGCTCCATCGCCATTTTAACCCCAGATGAACGCGGATAGGAAAAGACGTGTTCACCACAAGGCACAGAGGATACGGAGAAATGAAAGGGCGGAAAAAGGGACGGACGTCCGGCAGGCCGGCGGGCAGCACAGTTTTCTCCATGGCGGCCACAGAGAAGAAAGCGGGGTCCACGCACCCTCCACCCTCCGCCCAAAAAGGTCCGCCTTACCATGACGCGCGGAGGGCTTCCATGCGCCGCTCCGAGACCTTATACTATACCGCGATGGGTGAGGAGATGCTCGGCCCCAAAAGATTCGAAGCACTCGCAAGGCTGGCGAAGCTGCGAATTTCGCCGGAGCAGGCTTGCAAGCTTCGTCCTCAGCTTGAGGCCATCCTCGGCTACATCGGCCGTATCCAGACGTTAGAGGAGACTCCCGCGCTTTCCAGAAACAACGCCGCGCCGCGACCGCTTCGCGAGGATGAGCCAGCGGAAGGACTTGCCCCTGAAGCCGCTCTCGGCGCTTCGCCGAATTCGGCTTCCGGATATTTCCGCGTCCCCAAGTTCGTAAAAGGCGGCAAGCAGTGACGCTTTCCGCATGGTCAACCGCCGCTTCGATCCGCGATACAGTTGCGAAGGGCGAAATATCCTGCGCCGAAATCGCCCGGTTTTTTCTGGACAGGATGGAGTCTTTGAACCCCGGCTTGAACGCGATCGTAACGGTTACGGAGGAACGAGCCCTTGCAGCCGCCAAAGCGCTGGACGAGCGCCGGGCAAAGGGCGAGCAGCTACCGCCACTAGCGGGCGTGCCGGCCGTCGTGAAGGACAACCTTTGCGCTAAGGGAACAAAGACGACCTGCGGAAGCCGGATGCTGGCGGGTTATGTTGCTCCGTACGACGCGACGGTGATCTCGAAGCTTGAAGCGGCCGGCGCGATCATCACCGGCAAGGCGAACATGGATGAGTTCGCGATGGGCTCCTCTGGCGAAACCTCCGCCTTCGGCCCGGCGCGCAATCCGTGGAACCGGAAGCTTGTTCCGGGTGGAAGCAGCAGCGGGGCGGCGGCGGCGGTCGCCGCGGGCATGGCTCCATTCGCGCTTGGTTCGGATACCGGCGGTTCCGTAAAACAGCCCGCCGCTTTCTGCGGCCTCGCCGGGCTGCGCCCAACCTACGGCAGGGTGAGCCGCTACGGCCTCGTCGCCTTCGCCTCCTCCTTGGACCAGGTTGGGCCTATGGCCAGGACGGTGGAAGATTGCGCGCTTCTCTTCTCTGCCATAAGCGGCGCCGATTCGCGTGACTCCACCTGCCTCGATGTTGCTCCAGAACCAGCGCCTCGGCCGCCGTTGGATCCTCGCGGCCTGCGCGTCGGGCTTTTAGCGGAGCAGCTCGAAGAGAACCTCGATCCCGCGGTTCGCGACGGCGTAATGAAAGCAGCGGCCATTCTTCGCGATGGTGGAGCGCGGGTCCGCGAGATTTCGTTGCCTCACGCCTCTTACGCTCTCGCGGCCTACTACGTCATCGCGCCGGCAGAGTGTTCCACGAACCTCGCCCGCTACGATGGAGTGCGCTACGGCCTTCGCGTCAACGCGCCGACGACGGGGGAGCAGACCGAGGCGACAAGAAGCGCCGGTTTCGGCGAAGAGGTCACGCGCCGCATCTTGACGGGAACATTTGTTCTTTCCGCCGGGTATCGTGACGCCTATTACGAAAAGGCCGTCAGGGCGAGAGGCGCGATCACCCTCGATTTCGAAAACGCGTTCGGGGAGGTTGACGTGCTTCTGGGGCCCACGACTCCAGGCCCGGCATTCGCCTTGGGATCGCGTAGCGGCGACCCTCTCTCCATGTACCTTTGCGACGTCTTCACCATTCCGCCCAACCTTGGCGGTTTTCCGGGCATTTCGCTTCCGTGCGGCTTTACGGATGGCGGGCTTCCTGTGGGAGCGCAACTTGTAGGGCGGCGATTGCAGGAATCACTGTTATTGAAAACGGCTGCATTTCTCGAAAACGGGTTCGGGCTCACAGAGAGGCATCCTGAATGAAGCGTTTCAGCGCCCTCTTCCCGCTCCTTGGCGTGCTGCTATTGGCCTTCGCGTCCGATGCCTTTTCAAGACCCCCGGCAGCAAAAAGGGGTTCCGTCCCCACGCGGCAGGGCCGCGAGCATCTGTCGGCACAGCCGGCGCACCTGCT
>JBBIMN010000133.1:0-6717 GCA_037444385.1 Acidobacteriota bacterium
GCCGCGATGAACTCCACGCGGATCGTTTCGGGCAAGAGCCGCTTGACCATCGGCAGGAGCCCTTCCACGAGATCATTCGGATCGAGAGAGACGGGTTCCAGCACGGTCTTGCGGGCAAAGCCCAGGAGCTGGCGCGTGAGGATGGTGGCGCGGTCCGCCGACCGCTGTATCGTCACGACCTCCTTGTGGCCGGGCTGTTGTGGCGTAACGGCTCGTCCGAGCAGCTCCGAGGCCCCCTTGATGGCCATCAGGATGTTGTTGAAATCGTGAGCGACGCCCCCAGCCAGTTGGCCGAGCGCCTCCATCTTCTGCGCCTGGCGCAGCTGGTCCTCGAGAGATTTGCGCTCGGTCACGTCAATGAGGAAGCCGATGGCGCCGTTGAGCTTGCCTTCTTGATCGAAAACGCCCGTCACCGTTTCAATCACGTGGACGAGGCTGCCATCAACGCGTTTGTAGGTTGCTTCGCGAAGAGCGATCCGTTTTTGACGCGCCAGCTCTTCAATCAAAGCCGTTCTATCTTCAGGCCGGGCGAAGCGGTCGGCAAGATTTGCTTGAAGCGCCTGCGCTTTGGAGGCAAACCCGAAAAGATCGCAGAAGGCCTGGTTGCACTCCAGAAGCTGTCCGCTTGATGCATGGATGTAAGAGGCGGCGGGATTGTTTTCGAAGAAAGAGCGGAAGCTCTCCTCGCCCTCCCGCAACGCCTTCTCCGCCCTCTTCTCTTCGGTCACGTCGCGGATTACGCCGCCAAAGCCAAGAGGTTTGCCGGAGGAGTCCTTGCGCAGTGTGAGGGTGGACTCGATGATTCGCTTGCTCCCGTCTTTCCTGATGATTTCCCAATCGAACCCTTTTGCGGGCTTGCCTGTTCGGTAGACCGTATTGAATGCCTTGTACAACTTCTTCGCGGTTTCCGCGTCAGTGTATTGCCTGTTGTTCATGCCCATCAGTTCTTCCCTGGGGTAGCCGAGCAGATGGCAGCCCGCATCATTGAAGAAAGTCAGATTACCGGCCAGGTCCACTTCGTAATAGGACTCCTCCATGTTTTCAAGGATCGCGCGGTATTTTTCCTCGCCTGCTTTGAGCGCCTCCTCGGCCTTTTTGCGGGCGGTGACGTCGCGAGTGAGGCCGAGCAGAGCCGTGACCGCGCCTTCCGTATTCCGCAAAGGAACGGCCTGCGTCTCCAATGAGCGGCGCGTGCCCTTCAAGCCGACAATCTCAAACTCCATCGTGCCGGACCTGCCCGCGAAGACGCCCTCGTTGAGGGCCCGAAAAGCGTCCCGGTCCTGCGGGGCCACGATGTCGCACACGGATGCGCCCTTTACCTGATCGAGCGAGTCGGCTTCGATCATTGCAAGGCCGGCCGGATTCATATCCAGAAGGCGGCCTTCGGCATCAAGGAGCTTCACGCACTCCGGCTCGGATTGAACAATGGCGCGCAGGAGGTTTTCGCTCTTGCGATGCGCCTCTTCCACGCGCTTTCGCTCGGTGATGTCCCTGACGATATGAATCAGCCCGCAAAGCCGGTTCTCGGCGTCCAGCCTTGGAATCGCCCTGATCTCAAGATACTTCCCCAGATAAGGCTCGTACAGCTCGAACGTTCCCTCAACTCCCGTCTGCAAGCACCGGCAGCTCGGACAACCCTCAGGCGGCCTCTCGGTACCGTGATAGCACTTGAAACATTTCCCGCCGAGCGTCTCATTCAGTAATGGCAATCCCAGGCCCTGCTCGGCGGCCTTGTTCGCGCGGATGATGTTGTAATCGTCGTCGTGGATGGTGATCATGTCAGAAATGGAGCCGAATATGTTTTTCCAGTCGTTCCTTTCCTGGCGCAGCGCGTCCTCCGCCCGCCTGCGCCCGGTTATGTCGCGGACCGTGGCGACAAAAGCCTGGTCCTCCGGCGACTCGACAAGCTGAAGATGGACGCTGATGGGGTACTCGGAGCCGTCCTTGCGCCTGTTGAAGGCATCGAAGAGAAGAGTCTCCTTCTCTCTTTCAAGGAGAGGGCGAACCATGGCGGAAAACTCATCCCGTGAGTAACGCGTAATATCCAGCGGCGTCATGTCCCGAAGCTCCGCCTCGCTGTAGCCCACGGCCTCTTGCGCGCCCCTGTTGGTAAAGGTGAAGCGCAAGGTCTTCGGATCGAAAACGTACAACTCGTCAAGGCTTCTCGCGAGCAAACCACGAAGCCATGCATTCCCCTTCTCGGCCAGGTAACGCTGCTTGAAGAACCGTGCGCGCTGGTCGCGCCAAATTAACGCGGCGCTGGCCACGAGCGCAAAAAGCAAGAGAGCCGTGATGGCGACCACCTCGCCGCGGTATTGCTCGCCGTACTTGCGGTAATCCTCGATGGCGCTCACCAGCACCGCCGCGGCCAGCAGGCTGAAAATGATGATCAGTCTATATGGAATGGGCCGCTCCAATTGGCCGCGTTCAGACATGGCGGGGGACCTCCATAGTGAAGTCTAGCAAGAAGCACACAAGAAGGCAAGGCGGCGTTGAGGCTGATGATAGATGCCGCGCCACCAAAAGCGGACGAGTTCAGGGGTTTGCTTGACTCCGGCCAAGTCACGACGCGCTCCTTGCCTCAAGGACTCGTTTCTTCTAAGTGGTCCCTTCGAAGTCCCATTGCGTTTGACGCAGTTCCAGACAAACTCGCCGGGATTGAGATCCGGAGCGTAGCCGGGCAGGAAGAACATCTCGGCCTTGCGGCGGTCCAACGCGGCCTCGCCGTGCTTTCTCTCCGCCCGAAGCCAAGGATGGACCGTCATCCCGCGGAGGCCGAAGCTCTTCATGACTCCGCCCGGACGTTCGCCTCCCATGATCCGCCTTGCCGAAGACGACGACGCATCGCGGATTCTGGAGATTTACCGCCCTTTCGCCGAGCGTTCCTTCGCGTCTTTCGAAACGGCCTGCCCGACTATTCGTTGCCGGTGATCATCGCCCTGACGAGGCTGAGCGGCGTCCTTCCGGTCGTCGTCAGGTAGAGGTGCATGATCAGAAACGCCAGGAAGAAATAGGCGCCGAGCATGTGCGCGGGCGCGATCACTGACAGCCCGCCCATCTTCGCGAAGAAAGCCGGCCAGCGGTTGGCTCCCCAAAGCAGGAGTCCGGTCGCGATCTGGTAGGGGAAGAAGACGTTCAGCAGCATCAGGTAAGTCAGCTTCTGCAGCGGGTTCAGCTTGTGGCGCGGGTCCGCCTCGTACGGATGCGGCTCTCCTTTAAATATCCCGTAGAAGTAAAACCGGAACTGCTTGAAGGCTCCCGTGGCGAAATCATCCATCCTTGGGATGTAGTGGTGGTACTTGCCGGCGGTGAAGTGGTAGAAAAATCCGAGGAAGGCGTTGGCCAAAAGTGCAAAACCGAGCCAGGAGTGCCAGTGGACGGCGCGCGCCATGTTGCCGGCTACCGGGAACCGGTCCGGGTAGTGGAGCTGGAAACCGGTAAGCAGAAGCATGATGATCGCGGCCGCTTGCAGCCAGTGCCAGACCCGTTCGTGGACGGAATAAAGGGGTTCTTCGCGGTTCATGAATGGC
Organism: Acidobacteriota bacterium; assembly: GCA_037444385.1. GTDB lineage: Bacteria > Acidobacteriota > UBA4820 > UBA4820 > DSQY01 > JAEMPZ01. Next base: position 3,531 of record JBBIMN010000133.1, read on the forward strand.
CTCCGCCGAAGATCAGGCGCAATCCGCCGTGGATTAAGGCAAATAGAAGAGCACCAACGATCGCGAGCCAGCCTGTAACTTCGACCCATCCGACGCGCGAACTTCCGATGATATAGAAGGAGGCCAGCAGCGGGCGGTTGTCGAAGACCACGCCCTTCTTCGTCCAACGGGCGACCGCCCGCTGGGAGCCCTGGAAATAGACCGGAACGTTCCTGGGCAGCGCCTCGTCGAGGTCAACGGGGCGGTGGAGGATGCTGTTCTTCGCGTGGCAGGCGGTGCACTCCTTGGTCGCCTGGCTCTTCCCGACGGTGCTGTGGCTCATGGCCCATGGGACCACCTCGATACGCAACTCCGGGTCGGCGATCCCGGCGTACTTCTGCAGGAGCCCCTTCACCAGCTCGATTTTCCGGGGCGAATCGTAAACCGCGTGCTGGCTGTCTATGATGCCGTCCTTGTCGCCGAAGGCCTGGACGATTTCCGGGCGGTACTCCCACCCCTGGTCCGGGTCGTGGGCGCTGAAGAAGGCCTTCTGCACCTGCCACGTGAAGACCGGCCGCCCCTTGGCTTTGTCGAACCAGTAGAGCCCCGTTATCAGGTTCGTCGGCCGGATCTGCGGGTGGCCCTCCTTGTCGGGCGTAACGACGTAGGCGGGCTCGAAGCCCGTCACCTTGGAGTCCGGGTCAACGATGTCGCCCTCGATGCCGCGGAAGGTGATGCGGCTGGTGCCGGTGTCCATCAGGAAGCCCCACTCGTCGCTGCGGTACGCCCAGAAGTGCACCGCGGGGATGTGGCACGTCTGGCAGGTCAGGTTCTGGAAATGAATATCCTTGTAGGGAAGGAACGCGTGAGTCTTGGACGTGTCGTGGCATTCGCCACAGCCGCGCATAGTGTAGTGGCGGCTAACGTTCACCGTTTCCGGCGGGATGTTGCCGCGCGCGAAGTTGTGGTCGGGCCGCTTGAGGTATGTGGCTATGTCCTCCTGCATCGGCCTGTAGATCAGGCCATTTTCCGGGTCCGAATGAATCTGGCGCCCCGGGTTGTTGGGCGCGAAATGGCAGTCAATGCAGACGAGGTTCTTAGCGGCATGCACGTCCCACGGAAAATCCATCTTCTCCCTGCCAACGATGTTCGGGCTCACGGTGCCGCTGATCTTGGCGCCGTTGTAAATCCAGCCGGCCTTCTCGGTGCCTCGCATGATGTCGCCGAAGACGATGGGCTGAATATTGTTGGAATCCTTCGCGGAAAAACCGTGGCACTGGGCGCAGTTCTGGAGCGCCGGGTCGCTGAGGTTCAGCGCCTCCGGCTTGACGGTACCATCGGGATTGAAAGCTTCCGGCTTGTACCGCAGCGCGCCGTCAGCCGAAGCCTCGACGACGGCGGTTCCGGCCAGCGTCGCGGTATCGGCCCAGCGGAAGTCGCCCTTCGCCATGTGCTCTTTGCGGTCCTTTCTGCCTGCTCCGGGAACGTGGCAGATGAAACAGTCGCCTTCGGAGACGCCACTCTTGTTCCAATCCCACGGCTGAACCTCGCCGGTTTGGGCATTGCGTATCGTATAGCTCGGATCCAGCGCGCCCCTGGAAACGGCCTTGGGCGTCAAATAGCGGTTGCCGTAGAGGTCGTACTCCGAAATGCCGGCGCCGGTGTGACAGACGCCGCACTTCGTGAGCCACTCCGGCTGGCTCATGTCAACGTCCGAAATGTCCGTCACACCGGCATGAGTCAATTGGCGGTTTGGAATCAGGGAAAACTTGCCGAACATGCCGGGCGAGGAGTTGAACGGGGCGATCTTGTGGGAAGCGAGAAGCTCGGGGTCCATCTCGTTCTTGCCCTGCTGGAAGTGAAAGCTGTTGGTGATGAAGTCGTAGTCGTGGCACTTGCCGCACGTCTGCCGGGTGCTGATAGGTGTTTTGCTCTTCAACACGTTTACGCCCTGGTCGTCCAGAAGCGTGACGGCTGGATGCGGGATTTTTGGCGCCGGGGCCTCTTGTCCCGCGACGCCGGCGGAGGCCAGGAGCAGCGCCAGGCCTATGGCGGCGGGCGTCAATCCATTCAAGCGCATGCTCTCTCCTTAATCAAGGCGGCGATTGAGCGCCGGGGGCCCGCGGGCCCCCGGCGCCGCAAGAAAAGGCTAGAACCTCGCCTCCAGCATCATGTAGGCGTTCTTTACCGTTTTTGGGAACGGGTAGAAGTTGTAGGTGTTGTTGTCGAGGTTGAAGTACGCAAGGTCGCCGGGGGCGATCTGCCAGCCGCTGAAGGCCGTGGAGTAATCGTAGTGCGTGTAGCCGAACTTCAGCGCGACGTTCTTGGCGAAGTTCCAGTGAAGGTAGCCCTCCCATACGTCACCCCGCGCCGCCAGTTTATCACTAGGCTCGCCGGCGGAGGGAGTGTAGGTGAACCAGCGGTTGGAACCGTGGTTGAATTCAAGCCCCAGTGTCACCAGGGCATTCGGGCGCCATTGCACGCCGGCCCAATAGGCGGAGCCTGTCTTGCTGTCCTTCGGATCGCCTAGAAGGCCGCCGAAGCCGTACTGGCTCACCTTCCCGTTGGGGTGGCTCTTGATGTAACCGGCCGAGACGAAGTAGGTGAACCGGTCACCGATGTCGTGCTTCCAGGTAACGCCCCCCTGGTCCATGTCGCCGAGGTTGTTCGTGGCCGTGACATACTGCGGGCTCGGCTGGGCGTATGGGCCGGGGATCGGGAAGTTGATCAGCGTGCCGTATGGAATGTCCGTCATGTTGTTGAAGCGGTTGTAGCCGAGGATGAACCTCGCGTTGTTGACGGTGTTGCCGGCCATCCACATGAGAGGCATGTCGTAGATCCAGCCGATGACCGTGCTGTCGCGCATGGCGTTGATGCGGCCCATGCCGAAGGGCGTCATCGTGTAGTTCTCCGCCACCTGGCCGCCGCCGCCAAAACCGGCCTCGTAGCCAACGCCGGCGCAGATGCCGATCGTGGTTCCCTCGGGGAAACCGATCGCGCCAAGATCATAGTCAATGTGGACGCCGTCAACTTCGGCGTTGACCATGATGGCCTGGGGCGTGCCCTGGCGCTCGCTCTCCTCGCGGACCTCCATGGGAGGGCCGTCGCTCGTGTTCATTCTGCCGACGGCCAGCGTCAGGTGTGGCGTTGGGAACTTGTAGATGAAGAGGGCGCGCTCGACGTGGAGTATATCGCTTGATGGAACGCG
>JBBIMN010000134.1:0-6647 GCA_037444385.1 Acidobacteriota bacterium
CAATTGACAGGGAGACCAGCGAAGTGGTTTGAGCGGGAGCACAGAAACCCTCTCTTCAGGTGAAAACTGGCGGCAAGATCGGCGAAACAATGGCAGCCTCGCGGAGGAGGCGACAAATCCACCAACGCCGGTTTAAGAACTTGCTGTGAATTTTTTGATGATGGCTCACTCACACCAGGCCACCTGGCATTTCAAATCATAAAGCGCCTTGGTCCTGCTCCAGATCGGGCGATGTTCCAGACGGTGCACATGTTTTTGTTGGCCAGCGAAAAGGCGTCAAAAGGAGTTGAAGTTGTTTAAATATTGCTCTATCATAAACTTTGGGTGAAAGTTAGAGTGAGGTTGCCATGACCGAGGCAGGCGAAAAAAGAGAGGAAACGCTCAGTATCGGTGAGGTCTCAAAGCAGCTAGGGATACCTAGCAGCACGATTCGATTCTACGAAAAGGAGTTTGGCAGTTATCTCCAAGTGCTCAAGACAGCCGGAGGCCATCGCCGCTTCCGGTCCAAGGACGCGGAAAAGTTAAAGTACATCCATACGCTGGTCCACGGGCAGGGCCGCTCTCTGCGCGACGTCAAGGCCGCTTTAGTTTCGGACAAGGATCCGGTGCTTTTGCGAAAGGACATTGACCTGCTGCTGGAGGTTTTTGAGACCCTGGTTCAGGAAAACCAGAAACTCCTTAACGCTATTCAGGGACTAAACGAAAGAATTGTGGTCTTGGAGGACGGATCCAAAACAAAAAAACGGTTCAAGCTTTTCTAGGCGCCAGGATGAGTTTCAGCGTCCAGCCCTCGCCCGAGCGTGTCAGCCGTGAAGCCTGCACCTTTAGGTTCGTTTCGGCGCTTGTCCCCTTTGCGTTGCGGGCCCTAACCCGAATTTCCAGCAACAACAGTTCGTTAAGTACATTGTCCGGCAGCGTGGCCTCCACCTGCGCCTCCGGAAGAAGCGATGCGCCTATACGCTTAAGGTCATCGAGCGCCGGCCCCAAGTCCTTGACCTTTGGTCTTGGCGGGGCGAGAATCGGCCCAAGAAGGCTTTCGCGGATCCTGTCAAGCTCAGTAGCCACGCGTCCTGAGGCGGTGGCAACGGTCCGTACCTTGGGCGCCGTCTGAGCAAGCTCCTGATCGCTCTGATGGGTTCTCTGGGTCGCGAATTCAATTTCCGGGACGGCAGGCTGAGGCGGCGCTTGCGACACGGCGGCCTCCTCTGGTGCCAGTTCCTCCACTGGACTGGCCTCAACGACTCTGACGGCTGGCTCGCTAGGACGAACTAGCTTGGAGGTAAGCTGGCCCAAAGTCAGTCTTGATATCCCTTTGAGCGTGTCGAAGACGCCCGCGCCCTTGATCGCTGAAGCCTCGAAAAACGGCCACCCATTTGGATTCATTGCCTTTTCAAGGACGTCAACAGGCAGTATGTTGGGCAGATCGCGCTTGTTGTACTGCATAACGATGGGCACATGATCCAGGGAGAGGCCCATTTCAGCCAGGTTGTGTTCGAGATCACGCAAGCTTTCCAGGTTGGCGTCAAGGACGGGAATCTGGCTGTCGGCCACGAAAACAACGCCGTCAACACCCTTGAGCACCATGCGCCTCGTCTCTCCGTAGAAGACCTGGCCGGGTACGGTGTAGAGTTGAAAGCGCGTCCGAAATCCAGCGATCACGCCTACTTCCAACGGGAGCAGGTCAAAGAAAAGGGTCCGGTCGGACTCGGTCTCCAAGGAGACCATCTCTCCTCTTGAGCGCGGAGCGGTCTTGTTGTAGATGTATTGAAGGTTTGTAGTTTTGCCGCACAAGCCCGGGCCGTAATAAACAACCTTGGCGGCCATCTGCATCGTAGCGTAGTTAAAAAATGCCATCCGCCCCTCCCGGGCAGTTACGAAGCGTGATTATATCATTACTCATGGGGTGGCGGTATAGTTTTCCTTCCATGAAAATTTCTCCAGGCCGGGATTGTGAGCAGTGAGGCCGAATCGGAGCCCCCTGGCAAGCGCGGGGGCTCTTTCCGGTCAGGTTAAGATAAAATCTCTTCAAGGGCATCATAGTCCAAATTGCGCTCTGGGTGGCGGCGGCGCGCAAGCGCTACGGTGGCCAGCGCCATCACGCGGTAACGTTCGCGGCTCTCCGGCCATCGTTTCAAAGCCGAGAGGTGGTTCTTTACCATGCCAATGTCTCCCCGCTCGACCGGTCCGGTCAACGATGCTACAGGGCCCGCGGAGTAGACGTTCTTGACCGTGCCCTCCACCAAAGCCTGAAACGCCGGCAGAGCCTCTTCAGGGCGGACACCGGCGAGCGCCAAGAGCGTTTGGCTCTCCCACAAAAGCGCTACGAGATGGTTTGCGGCGGTTGCCGCCGCCGCGTGATAAAGCACCTTGCTGTGTGGCGAGAGCGCGACGCACTTTCCAGAAATCGAGAGTGCCATGGCCCGTATTACAGCGAGCGCCTCAGGCCGCCCTTCCACGGCGAATGTGGCTGAACGAAGGGCCAACGCGCCAGCAAGCGGGTCTGGCAAAACCATGAGTGGGTGGAGCGAGCCCACTTTAGCCCCCCGCATGCGGCAACGCGTCAACACTCTGGAGGGTGCCGCGCCGCTCAGGTGGAAAACGACCCGTCCCTGAATAGCCTGGTCCTGAGAAGCAATCTCACGGTCCACTTCCGACAGCGCCTGCTCCGGAACGCCGATCATCAACGGAACGTTCGGCGGGAGGTCTTCTGGTATACGAAGCACCGGACAGGCCAGCCACTGGGAACCGGCCTGGGCCGATGCCGGCGTGCGGGATCCGCACCCGGAAACAGTCCATCCGGCGCTTTTCAAGGCAAGGGCGACTGAAATGCCGGCCTTCCCGCAGCCAAAGAGGGCAAAAGTCCTATCCATGCCTAAAAGCCTCCAGGACGGCCACAAACTCCGGTGGCAACGGAGACTCGACGGCCACCATTGTACCCGATGGGCTCTCAAATTCAAGGCGCCTCGCGTGAAGAAGGAACCTGCCAAGACCAGCTACGAGATTGCGGAGTTTAACTGAGGGGATGCCGCGTTCAATCCGGCCCCCGTAAAGCACATCGCCGACTACTGGATGATGAAGGTGGGCCATGTGTACCCGAATTTGGTGGGTTCTTCCAGTCATAAGCCGCGCCTCTACAAGAGTGGTGAAGGGCAACCTTTCCACGACGCGGACCTCCGTGCGTGACGGCCGCCCTTGAGCCCTCACCGCCATTCTCTTGCGATTGCGAGCGTCCCTGCCTATCGGGGCGTCTACGGAGGAAAGATCCCGCTCAAGGTGCCCCCAAGCGAGCGCCGTGTAAAGCTTTGTCACCGTCCTAGAGGCGAACTGCTTAGCGAGAAACGCATGGGCCGCGCCGCTCTTGGCCACGAGGACCAAGCCGGAGGTCTCTTTGTCCAGCCGGTGAAGAATCCCAGGGCGGCCCGCTTCGTACCCCGGCGAAAGCGGCAGGCGCGCTCCAACCAACGCGTTGACAAGCGTTCCCTCCCAATGGCCCTTTGCGGGATGGGCCACCATGCCTGCGGGCTTGTCAACCACTAGACAGTGGTCGTCCTCGTAAAGGATCGTTAAAGCGATTGATGAGGGAACGGCCTCGGCCGGGGGTTCGCCCGGCAGGAGAACAACCGCCTCCTGGCCAGCATTGACAGGCTCGGAGGCGCGGGCTCGGCGGCCGTCCAAAGTTATTTGTCCATCGCTCAGAAGGCGGCTTATGCGCGAACGGGTCACGCCGCGCCCGGCCAGGGCGCGGGCGAGGGCTACGTCCAGCCTGCGCGAAGGCTCGGAAAAGACCACGATGGCACGTTCATCCATTAGCTGTCTTGGCCGCCTTTCGCCGCAGGTACACCCACGCGGCCAAGGCGAGCGCGATCGCGAAAACAGCCACGATCTGCGAAAGCGAAACGCGGCCACCAAAATAGAGGCCCCTCACCACGTCGCCGCGCCAGAATTCAAGAATGCCGCGCGCCGTCGCGTACAAAAGGACGTACGAGAGAAAGACCTTGCCGGGGAAGGAACGCCGCTTGTGAAAGAGCCAGAAAAGAAAGCCGAAGATGGCAAAGTCGGCGAGGCTCTCGTAGACAGGCCACGGGTGAATGCGGGTTCCGTCGCCGCAAATGTCCACTGCGGGGAAAACAAGCCCCCACGGAAGCGCCGTGGGCTTACCGTAGCAGCAGCCGGCGAAGAAACAGCCCCAGCGGCCTATGCCCTGAGCCAGAGGGAGCGCCACGCCCGCGGTGTCCGCCGCGCTCCAAAAGGGTATCTTCACCTTCCTAATGTACCAAAGCCCGACGGCCACTCCCCCGATAAAGCCGCCATAGAAAGCGCCGAAGGAGCGCAGGTTCTCGATCATGAAGCGTAGCGGGTGGTCCGCGAACTCGCTGAAGTCACCGAGGACAAGCGCGATTTTTGCCCCAACGAAAGATGCCAGAAGGGCATAGATAAACAGATCGGTCAGCTTCTCCGCGTCCAACCCCGCTTTAGGCGCAAGAATGCGCGCCAGCCAGAGCGCCATCATCGCGCCGAAAGCCAGGATCACGCCGTAAGTGCCGATCGGAAAGCCGAACACCTTAAACAGGATTGGGTACATTTTTTTCCTTCCCGCCGTCCTTGGTGAAAAAAATGATTGCCAACAAGAGCGCGATGCCGGTCGAAAGACACGCGTCGGCCACGTTAAAGGCCGGCCAGCCCCAGCGCCCGGAAGGCAGGTGAAAGTAGAGGAAGTCCACCACCGCCCCCAGGCGGATACGGTCGCAGAGATTTCCAAGCGCCCCGCCGAGGATCGCGCTTATCAGCGCAAGCTCGGCGCCGCTTTTGGCCTTAAGGAAAAGATATACCAGGACAGCGAGGCCGGCTACCGGCAAAAAAAAGAAAATTGCCGTGCGCGGAACGGCGGAGAGGTCCTGGAGGCTTCCCCAAAGTCCGCCAGTGTTGAGCCAGTGGACAATCGCGAACCATGAGAGGACCGGACTTGACTCGCCAACGGGAATGGAAGCGGCGACCCACGCCTTGGTCGTTTGGTCCAGAGCGAGCACCGCGGCGGAGATCAAAAGAAAGGGCCAGCGTTTCATTGGCGCGCGGCCCCGGCGCAACGCGGACAGAGCGGCCCGCCTTCAACCATCTGGGGCTCCGTTGTCACGACCCAGCAGCGCTGGCATTTCTCCCCCGGCGCGGGAACAACATCGGCCGTGGTTTCGCCGCCATCCCCCTTCCGAATCTCGACGCAAGAGACGATGAAGACGTCGGAAAGAATGCCGCGAAATTGTTCAAGCAACTCCATCGCCGCTTCATCGCTAGCCATCAGTACGACCTTCGCTTCCAGTGATTTTCCTATTTCGCCGCGCCGCCTCGCCTCTTCAAGCGCCTTGTTCACCACGTCTCTAACCGCCCGCAGATATTCCCACCGTTCGGCCAAGCCGCCGTCTTCAACCTTGGCGGCATCCGGGAACAACGACATGTGGACGGACGAGCATTCACGGCCCGCCATGTATCCCCATCCCTCTTCAGCGGTAAACGGGAGGACCGGCGCCAGAAGCCGCAACAGCGCGTCAGCACAGCGGTATAGGACGGTTTGCGCGGAACGCCTCTCGGGCGAACCGGCCTTTGAACAGTAGAGCCTGTCCTTCAAGATGTCGAGGTAAAAGGCCGAGAGCGTCACGGCGCAAAACTGGAGCGTTTCGTGGTAGACGACGTGGAAGGCCATCTCCTGGTAAGCCTGTCTTACCCGCTCGATCAAGCGGTCAAGGAGCAAAAGGATGTAACGGTCCAGTTCGCCCATGGACCGTGGTTCAGCCGCGTCCTTGGCTGGATCGAAATCGTAGAGGTTCCCGAAGAGGAAGCGCAGCGTGTTGCGAATCTTTAGGTAGGCTTCGGAGTTGCGGCCGATAAGCTCCCACGAGAAGCGGACGTCGTCGCGGTAATCGCTCATGCAGACCCACAGGCGGAGAATTTCGGCGCCCGCCTTTTTGACGACCTCCTCAGGGGCGATGACGTTCCCCATGGACTTTGACATGGCGCGCCCTTCGGCGTCCAGAACAAAGCCGTGAGTCACGACCTGTTTGTACGGCGGCGCGCCGTTCAGCATTAGAGCAGTCAGCAGTGAGGTGTGGAACCACCCACGGTGCTGGTCGCTGCCCTCAAGGTAGATCTCCGAAGGCCATGGGTGATCCTTGTCGCAAAGCACGGCCCTGTGGCTGACGCCGGAGTCGAACCAGACGTCGAGAATGTCCGTCTCCTGAACGAACTTCGCGTTGCCGCACTTCGGGCAAGCATAGCCTTCGGGCAGGAAGCGAGACGCGTCGCCTTCCCACCAAATGCCCGCCCCGCGTTCCTCGATCTCGTTCACCACCGCGTCAAAGAAGGATGCCTCCCTCACCGGCTCCTCGCAAGCGGCGCAGGAAACGACGGTGATCGGGACGCCCCACCTTCTCTGGCGCGAGACGCACCAATCGGGCCTGTTTTCGACCATTCCGTAGATGCGGTTGCGCCCCCACGGCGGCACCCATTTCGTGGCGTCAATGGCGGCAAGGGCGCGGCGGCGAAGGTCTTCGTGCTCCATCGTCATGAACCACTGCTTCGTGGCGCGGAAGATCAGCGGGTTCTTGCAGCGCCAGCAGTGGGGGTAGGAGTGGCGAAGCGTGCCGCTGTGAAGCAGC
>JBBIMN010000135.1:0-3577 GCA_037444385.1 Acidobacteriota bacterium
GTCAGCCAGGGAGCCTTCAAAAATGAACTCGGCCATAATCCACCCTTGCGCAGTATACGCCCATACAATGATAACACCAAATTCGCCTTGACCGGAAAGTGAGTTGGCGCGGCATAAGGGGTATAATAAAGCAGGGCCGCCTGAAGAGGCGCCGGGGAGAGAAGCTATGCCAATTGACAAAGAGTTCCTCGAAATTCTAGCGTGTCCCGTTTGCAAAGGTGTCTTCGATCTTCAGGAGCGCGACGGGAAGGAGGAGCTGCTATGCTCCAAATGCCACCGCGCGTACCCTATAGAGGACGGGATACCAAACCTTTTGCCCGACGCGGGGGTCATACGAAAGTAGTGAACCGAACGGGGGAGAAGAATTTGCAGAGACGCCGCGGGATCATGGCAACAGATGGCCGCCGCGTTCCCAGCATCCCGTCAGACGTTCCTAATTCTCCATATAACCTTCGATAACGAAGAGAATCGCCGCGTCATAGAAGTGTACTACCTGTTTGTACAGGTCAAGCGCCATGTAGGCGTCAACGGTGGAGTCGAAAAGCCCCTGCTCCATGCAGTACCGCCAGACCACCTTGCGGGCGAGCTGTATGGCCCAGACCACTTCTTGAAGCGGCATGCCTTCAAGGCGCCGCTTGCGGCCCACCTCGCGAAAGTGTTGGGATGGAACGGGGTGGTGCGGCTGATCGAGGTAGGTGCCGATCTCGCGAAAAGTTTCGCGAAGAGAGGGCAAGAGTTCCGTTCTGGGAATCTTGAAGTAGGCATCGGGACCGCCCTCTTTAAGAAGGGCCTCGGCCCACCTCTCCGCCAGCGTGTCGGCGTGAGCTTCAACCAGGCGGACAACAACGTTGATGTTCATGATTGCCCTCCCTTGGCCAGCCGTGTGATCAGAGCGTCCTCGTCGGGGAACTCTCCCGTCGCCTTTTTTGAATAAACGAGTTTTCCATCGGCGGCCACTTCAAAAACTCCTCCCGATGAGCGGATCAGTTCCACCTTTAGGCCTAGCTCCTTTTCTATCCTGGCCGCCAGACCGGAGGCCTTTGGATAGTAGTTTCATACGCCGCAGTATTCGATCATGACTCTCATCGCGAATCCTCCCATGTGCCAGCAGGCTGTTGGCAGGAAAGCGGCCCGCGGCCTACCAGCCTACGGTATATCCACCTTAAAGCAAATGCCGCTCGCGCGCGGCTCTTTCCAGTTCGTCCCGGAAATCTGGATGGGCTATGGCTATGAGTGCCCGCGCGCGTTGAGAAAGGTTCTTGCCCCACAGCGAGGCGACGCCGAACTCGGTCACCACTTCATGCACGTCGGCGCGGGTCGTAACTACTCCCGACCCAAGTTTCAGCATGGGAACGATGCGGCTCATCGTTCCCCCTTTGGCTGTAGCCGGCAAAGCGATAAAGGGCTTGCCGCCCTTGCTCGCCGCCGCGCCGCGCACGAAGTCCAGTTGTCCGCCGAATCCGCTGTAAATGTAGGGCCCGATCGAATCGGAACAGACCTGCCCCGTCAGGTCCACTTCGAGAGCCGAATTGATGGCGACCATGTTGTCGTTCTGAGCGATGATGTACGGCTCGTTGGTATGGTCAACCGGGTGCAGCTCGAAGAGCGGGTTGTCGTCCACGAAGTCGTAGAGCGCCTTTGTGCCTAGCACGAACGTGGAGATAACCTTGCCTGGATGGAGCGTCTTGCGGTTGCCGGTTATTATTCCGGCTTCCATGGCGCTGATCAGGCCATCGCTGATCATCTCTGTGTGAATGCCCAGGTCCTTCTTGCCGCGAAGCATCGAAAGAACCGCGTCGGGAATACCACCGATGCCGAGTTGCAAGGTGGCGCCATCGGGGATTCTCTCGGCGATGAGCTTGCCGATCTTCTGTTCGACTTCGCTGGCCGGTTTGCCCTTGAGCTCCAAAAGAGGATGGGAAACCTCGACGATGTGCGTCGCTCTGGACACGTGGATGAAAGCGTCTCCGTGAATGCGAGGCATCTGACTGTTGACCTGGACCACCACCGTCCGCGCCATTTCGATGGCGGCCTTTTGCGCCATAACCTCGACGCCGAGGCTCATGAAACCGTGGTCGTCTGGTCTGGAACATTGAATCATCGCCACGTCCACGCGCACCGCTTTGCTTCGAATCGCCCCTGGAATCTCATGAAGGTGTATTGGAACGTATGCCGACCGGCCATCGTTGACGGAAACGCGGTCCCCCGAACCCACGAACAGGGAGTTGTGGCGAAAGGCCTTCTCCATGCCCGGTTTGGACAATGGGTCGTCGCCCATCAAAAGGACGTGGGAAAGGGTGACGTTTTCGATCTCTCCGGCCCTTTGCGCCAGCGCCTCCATAAGAACGAACGGCGCCGCAGCGTTGCCGCTCATCCAAACCCAGTCGTTGGATTTTACGGCGGCGACCGCCTGGTCCGGACTACAGAGTTTTGCCCGGTACTGCTCCATGATGGACATGGTTCATCCCCCCAATAGCTCATCCAGGTCAAATGCGTTCGTTCCAAATCCGGGCCTTACCAGACGGCCCGCGTAGGTATAGCACCCCTGGCGCAGGCTGCCGTTTTCGCGAAGCGCCTTGGCGGCCCCCTTCACCTGAAGGTCAAGCACGTAGGGGAGGATCGCGTGGGTTTGAGCGTGGGTCGCCGAACGGGCGACGAGCGACGGAGAGTTTGGCACGGCGAAGTGCAGGACGCCCTCCCTGACGAAAATGCCGCCGGTGGGGCCCTGGAGGCGCGTCGTCTCGACGCAGCCTCCCTGGTCGTAAGAGAAGTCGAGGATGGCTCGCCCAGGGCGCATCTTTCGCACCATGTCTTGGGTTACGACTATGGGCGCCACCTCGCCTGGATGTAGCACCGCTCCGACGACTACGTCGGCGAAGGAGACGAATTTCTCGACGTTCTCCTTCGTGGCCATGGCGGTGACGACGCGTCCTTCGAAGAAGCGGTCGAGAAGCTCCAGCCTCTTCTTGGAAATGTCCAGCACATGGACGCTGCAGCAGAGGCCTAAAAAAGCCCGCGCGGCGTAAAATCCGAGCGTCCCGCCACCCACGATCACCACATCCGCCGGAGGAATACCGGGCGCTCCGGCCAGAAGGATTCCTATTCCGCCGAACTCCGTCTCCAGAAGCCGCCCAGCGATCTGCGGGGCAAGCATCCCCGCTATTTCCGAGGAGACGCGAAGAATCGGAAGGACGCCGTCATCGTCCTGTATCACCTCGTAGCCGATGGCGGTTATCTTTGCCTTCTGCAACTGCTCCTGGACGGTGTCCCAGAGGACCGCCATGTGCCAGAAGGCCAGGACGCAGGCTTCGGGCCGCAAGAGCATGATCTCCCGCGGGGTCGGAGCCGCCACCTTGACCACCACGTCGGCCCGCCCGAAAACCTCCTCGCTGGAGTAGACCACCTGGGCGCCGGCTTTGCGGTAGACCTCGTCGAGGAAGCCCGCCGCGGCGCCCGCGCCGCTCTCGACGACCACGGTAGCGCCAGCCTCCATGAGATCTCGCACTCCTCCAGGTGATGAGCGAGATCGCAGGACAGATCGCAATTCAGGCAGCGGCGCACTTCCTTCAGGCGGGCC
>JBBIMN010000135.1:3587-6626 GCA_037444385.1 Acidobacteriota bacterium
GACAGCCCCGCTCTTTTTTCCTGGCACCGCTCTCCGTCCGGGCACTCTTTCGGAACGCCGAATAACATGGCAACCCCCTATTAATTAAGGACGCACGGCCAGAAAGCTACGGCCCTCCGGCCATGCGCCGCCAGACTCTTCTTAATATAAGCCGCTTATCCCCCTCAGGGCAACCAAAGGTCATGAGCGCCAGCGCGGCAATGGGGCTTTTGGCCCATTGCGCATCACGCGTGCAAGCAGGCGACTGCCGCCGCGGCCATATCCGCCAGCGTCCTGTCCCAGAAGATCGCCGAATAAATCAGTTGGGGGGAGGACAGGACGCTTCGCAAAGGGCTCCATCCCTAGGGGGCGCGCCTTTGGCAGGCTGTTGCCCCAAAAGAGCGAAGAAATGCCTTCCCCGCGCCTCTTCATGTCCCTCGTGAGATTTTTCCATTCTTCAGCGAACTTCCAATTCGGGACACTAAAGCGCGCTGACCGCCCTCTCCACTTCGGTTATGACGTAATCCGGCGTTGAAGCGCCGGCTGTAAGCCCGACGCACTTGGCCTCTTTGAACCACGACGCGTCCAAGTCCGAAACGCCCTGAACCAGGTAGCTCGGTTTGAGCTTTGAACAAATCTCGAAAAGATGGCGGGTGTTGGCTGATTGTCTGCCTCCGATCACCACGACCACGTCAACTTGAGGGTCCATGGCCAGTTTGAGGGCCGCTTCCTGATTTTCCTTCGTAGCGTAGCAGATTGTATCGGCGCGGGAAGTTCGTGGATTCGCCGTCTCGATGGTCCTGGCAACCGGATCGTACTCCTCCGCGTTCAGCGTGGTCTGGTAAAAAATCTTGACCGCTGGATACTTGGCCCAATCCACGGCCATCGCCTGCTCCACGGAGGCTACTACGTGATAGGCGGATGGGGCAAGGTCGTGGGTGTAGCCTACCACCTCACGGTGATTGGGATCGCCTATGAAAACGAGGTGAGCCCCTTCTTTCAACGCCTCGCGAGACTCCTTGTGGATGTCGTAGACGAACTTGCAGGTGGTGTCGAGGATTTCCAACCCCAGCGTTTTTGCCTTCTCGTGGAAAGACGGGGGGACGCCATGGGCCGAGAATACAACGACGGGCTCCTTAACCTCCTCCAGGGAATGGACCGTCCGCACGCCCAACTTCTCCATCTCTTCGACCACCCGTTCGTTATGGACGACCTGGCCGAGAATCGCGCCGCGCCCGCCTTGGGCGGCGAAGCGCCGCACCTTGATGTTGGCTACGCGGACGCCCGAACAAAAGCCATACCTTTGCGCGCGCTTTATCTCCATGGCCCTCGCCCTTATCAGTATAGCGCAACGGTGACGCGGCGAGAAATTCACGTCGAGACCACTTCCACCCGGGCGCTCAAACACCGGAAAAGTATGGCCTGGACGATGGATGAAGGATGATTGATGAGGGATGAAAAAAGCGCAACCAACGGGAATGATCAAGGAGGCGGCAGTAAAGTTGGTTTTTTGCGAAGGACCTCTTCGAAGTGGGGATGGGTGGGCAGCGAGGCCGAAGCCGCCTGTCTGCGTGCAACGCACAGGCAGGCGGGCCTGCTTACGAAACCAGCCCGCCGTGATGGGTTTTGCCAAGCCGCCTGCCCGCCGCGTCGCGTGGCAACGCGGCGCGGGCAGGAGCGCTGGGGGGGGCTCACCTCTTCCCGGCCCGGTTAGTAACGAAGCGGCGGCGGCACATCCATGATGGTTGCTACTCGAGACGCTTGACGAAGACCACGGTGCGGTCGTCGGTGTAGTTGGCGCCCTGGGACCAGACGGCGACGGCCTCCAGAAGCTTGGTGCCCAGCTCCTTTGAGCTTAGCGAGGCGATGTGTTCGCGAACGAACCGGAGGATCCGTTCTTCTCCAAAGTCGTCGCCCAGGTCATTTTTGGCTTCCGTCAATCCATCCGTGAAGCAGACGATGGCGTCGCCTGGTTCCAATTTGAAGAAGCCGCGGCCATAAGTGGCCGAGCTTGACGGCCCCAAAACAAGTCCCCCTTCCGTCATCGTGTAAAACCTGTCTTTCTTCCGGCGGTAGTAGCAGGGAGGGTTGTGCCCGGCGTTGCAATATATCATTTGCCCGCTTGATTCGAGCTCGGCGTAGAAGAGCGAGACGTAACGTGACGTGAGCTTGGAGCGGTGGATCACCTTGTTGAGCTTCTCGAAGACCTTCACCATTTTCTGGTCCTCGCTGATTCCCATGCGCAGCCCAGTGAGCACGTCGCGCGCCTGAAGAGCCGCTGGCAGGCCGTGCCCTGTCGCGTCGCCTATGGCGATGCCCAGAATATTCGGCGTGATCTGAAGAAAGTCGTAAACGTCGCCGCCGACGATCTCGGCTGGGACGGAGATGCCCGCAATGTCGAACCCCGGGAAATTGGGATCCTCTTCGGGCAGAAGCGAGAGCTGAATTTCCTGGCTCTGCAGAACGATGCTCTCGAGTTTTTCTTTTTCAAGCTTCAAGTTTATGGCGTGGCGGATCGTTGAGAGGGCGAATAGCACCTCGTCGCGTGACTCCTGCACGCGAGGGTCGAGCGAGAAGGCGATGACCACGCTGTTTTCGTGGCCAACCGCGATTGCGGTGAAACGGTCCACTCCCAATTGCTTTTCAATGATGGGGTCCGCGCCCTTTGCATGAAGATCGGAATAGAGGCATCCGGAGCGCATGACGGCCTGCATTGGAGGGTAGCTGGCCGGAATGGTGAAACCTATGGGCGCCGGGTTGCTGACGCCGTACTTTCCCTCGAGCCTGTAAACCGAATCGTCCCGAATATAAAGCCTTGCCCCGGTAAGGCCGAATTCTTCCGAGAAGTCGTGCAGGATGTTTTCGATGATAAGCCCAAGCGTCTGCTTCAAGCTCGGCTGCTGCTCGATGGCGCTTAAGTGCTGTTCGAGTTTTCGGAAGAGTTCGCGGTTGCTCATCACCCGCCCTGGAAACAAGCCCGGTTGAAAGTAAGTTGGTCGGGACGACTGGATTTGAACCAGCGACCCCTTGCACCCCAAGCACGCAAGGGGTTATTTTAAG
>JBBIMN010000136.1:0-6596 GCA_037444385.1 Acidobacteriota bacterium
GGGGCGCTTGGCAATATCTCCAAGTCGTAGGAATAGTCTGCGGTCTTTCGCAGCATGGCGCCGATGGAGCAGTACTCCTCGTCGCACAGCTCGATGGCGGCTTTGACCCTGTCGGGGTTCAGGTTGTTTCCCGTGATCTTGTACTTGGCGTGAACCTTGACGTAGACGCGCGGATGTTCCTCGCCCCGCTCCCCTTCGATTTCGATCTCGATCCCCTTCACGTCCTGGCGCATCTTCTGGAGCACCGCCACCAGCTCGATGCCCGAACAGCCGCCGAGCCCCATCAGCACCAGCTCGATCGGCGACGGCGCGGCACCGTCGCCGCCGTTGTAATTGCTGTCCATCATTATCCAGTGGTTGCTCTCGGAGCGGGCCGCGAAGGCGCTCTTCTCGATCCATTTGACGTTCACCGCCATTGCAGGCTCCAGCTCGCGGGCTCAGTGCGCCATCGCCTTTTCGGGAAGCCGCTCGCGCACAGAAAGGGCGATCTTGTAGAACACCGTGATCATCAAGGCGCCGAGCGCCCAGATTGCCGCGATGATCGTGATCTCCGGCAGCGTCGGCACGTAGCTCGTCACCTTCGCGAGCGGTGAGGGGACGAAGCCGCCGATGATCAGGCCGATGCCCTTGTCAATCCAGAGCGAGAGAAATACGGCGACGCAGGTCACGGCCAGAATTTTCTCGTTGTGGCGGTAGCGAGGGACGATCAGCAGCACGAGCGACACGGCCGCCAGCGCGGAGGATGTCCACATCCATGGCACGAGCGGAGACTGCCCGCCGAGGCCGGTGTACAGGAACCTCAGGTGCGCCGCGTCCTCGGGGATGCCGCTGTAGAGCGCCGTGAAGACCTCCATGAGGATGAAGAAGACGTTGATGATCATCGCGTAGGTGACGATCAGCGCGAGCTTTTGGATCGCCTCCTTGCCCGCGTTGAACCAGGTCACCTTGCGGATGACCATCGCCAACAGAATCAAGAGCGCCGGGCCGGCAGCAAAGGCGGATGCGAGAAAACGCGGGGCGAGAATCGCCGTCAGCCAGAAGGCGCGGCCGGGCAGGCCGTTGTACAGGAAGGCCGTCACCGTGTGAATCGAGACCGCCCACGGGATCGAGAGGATGATAACGGGCCTGATCCACGCCGGTGGCGCGACCCCCTTTCGTTCGGCGCTCAGCATTATCAGAGATATGAGCGCGTTCAAGCCGAGGTAGCCCGATAGCGAGACCATGTCCCAGAACATCATCGAATGGAGCGTCGGGTGCAGCATCACGTTCATCACGCGCATCGGCTGGCCCATGTCAACGAAGATGAAGAGCATGCACATCGTCACGGCGGAGACGGCCAGAAACTCGCCGAGGATCGTGATCTTCCCGAAAGCCTTGTAGTCGTGCAGGTAATAGGGCAGGACGACCATCACCGCCGAGGCGGCGACGCCGACGAAAAAGGTGAACTGGGCGATGTAAAGCCCCCAGCTCACGTCGCGGCTCATCCCCGTTATGCCGAGGCCCTCCCTCAGCTGGAGCACGTAGCAGAGGAAGCCCATGGCGATGACGGCGCAGAGGCAGCCGACCCAGGCCCAGTATTTCTTGCTTCCGACTACCGCCTTTTCGAACATGAACATCGTCGGCTCCTAGATTAAGTAGAAAACTTCCGGCTGGGTGCCAAGCTCGGGTTTTCTTCTGATGCTGTAGCGGCCTTCGAGGAGCCGGCGAACCTCCGACTTCGGGTCGGCCAGGTCGCCGAAGGCCATCGCCTTTTCGGGGCAGGCCTCCACGCAGGCAGGCTTCTCGCCGCGCGCGATGCGCTCGTCGCAGAACGTGCACTTCTCCACCACGCCCTTGGTGCGCGTCGGAAAACCGGGATCCATGCGTTCGATGTGCGTCCGCGGGTCGGACCAGTTGAAACTGCGCGAGCCGTACGGGCACGCCGCCATGCAGTACCGGCAGCCTATGCAGCGGTGCCAGTCCATCATCACGATGCCGTCCCCGCGCTTCCAAGTCGCCTGCGTGGGGCAGACCCTGACGCAAGGAGGATTGTCGCAGTGGTTGCAAAGAAGGATGAACGGCTTCTCCTTGAACTGCTCCGCCGTGAATCTGTTTTCCTGTTCGGGAAAGGCGTTCTCGAACGGCTCCTTCCAAATCCACTTTACCTCATGCTTCGGGTCGTGGAAGCCGGGGATGTTGTGAACCTTGTCGCAGGCCGCCACGCACGCGGTGCAGCCGTCCCTCTTCAGGCACTTCGACGGGTCAATCACCATGGCCCAACGGGTCTTGGAAGACTCCTCGGTTCCGCCTCCGCTTCCACCTCCGATCAGCTTCGGCAGGGCGCTTCCGGCGAGCGCCAGGGCCGAGGCTCCGGCGGCGATGCCGATGAATTTTCTTCTGTCCATGGTCATCCTCCTCCGGTTCTTTGCAGGTGCGCCGGATCAACGTGGCACTCCCAGCAATAGGGTTGGACGCCCGCGTAGTTGTGGCAGCGGTCGCAGAACTCCGCCTTGTTGTCGTGGCATTTGAGGCAGGTGCCCGTGAGGCGCATGTCGTAGGTCTTGCCGTTGAAAGCCGTGACGGTGCGCTGGTTCTGGCGCACCACCTGGTCGCGCCACGCGATGAGCATGTCCATGTGCGACGTCCTCATCGTATCGACGGATGCGACGCACTCCTTCTCGGCCGCCGGCAGCTTGGGCTCCGGCCCTTTGTTCGTGGTGCCTGCGGCCACGTTGTACCAGACCGGAAATGTGACGGCAACCAGAAAGACGCAAAGGCCGCCGAAGATAAGGCCCTTGTCACGCATCGGCCCCCTCCTTTTCCTTCATGAACGGCGTCCCTCGCAGATCGGCCGCCCTCTCCTTCTCGCCTTTCATCACGAGGGCGTTGCCCACAAGCTCGTGAATGCCTCCAACCTCGACGCCGCCTACCCAATAATCAACGACGGCGGGGAGCGTGGCCTTGTCAATCGCGCAGATGGTCGTCAGGAGGTTCACGCCGTAATTTTCCTTGACGTACTTCACGGCGTTGCCCCTGGGCAGACCGCCGCGCATCCTCATTTCGAGGTTTTCGTCCGTCCCGAGGCCCGCGCCGGAACCGCAGCAGAAGGTCTGCTCGCGGATCGTGTTCTCCGGCATTTCGTGGAAATTGTTGCACACCGAGTTTATGACGTAGCGCGGCTCTTCGAGAAGCCCCATGCCGCGCGCGACGTTGCACGGGTCGTGGTGCGTGACCTTCCAGTGGTTGTTCCGGTTCTTGGCGAGCTTCAGCTTGTTGTTGTGGATCAGGTCCGAGGTGAACTCGCAGACATGGACCATCTTGGTGCTGTTGGCGTTCTCGAACCTCGTCCCGGTTATCGGCGACACCGGCTTTTCTAGGAAATCGGCCGGGCCGTTCAAGGTGTCCATGTACTGGTGCGCCACGCGCCACATGTGGCCGCATTCGCCCCCCAGTATCCACTTGACGCCGAGCCTCCTGGCCTCATCGTAAATCTTCGCGTTGAGCCTCTTCATCATCTCGTGCGACGTGAAGAGGCCGAAGTTGCCTCCCTCGCCCGCGAAGGCGCTCATCGTGTAGTCGAGCCCGATCTCGTGGAAGAGCATCAGGTACCCTAGAAGCGTGTAGTAATGCGGCGACGCGAAGTAGTCGGCCGAGGGCATCACGAAAAGGATCTCGGCGCCCTTCTTCATGATCGGCGCGTTCACCCTTATGCCGGTGATGTCCTCGAGCTCGTCAACGGCGAAATCAATGGAGTCCTTGAAACCGTGCGGCTGAATACCCAGGTGGTTTCCGGTTCGGAAGTAGTTGGCATCAGGCTCCATGACCCAGTTGATGTTGCATCCGATGAGGTTCAAAAGCTCGCGGCCGATCATCGTGATTTCCGCCTGGTCTATGCCGTAGGGGCAGAAGACCGAGCAGCGGCGGCATTCGGTGCACTGGTAGAAGTAGTAGAACCACTCCTTGATGACGTCTTCCGTAAGCTCCCTGCCCCCGGCGAGGGAACCGAACATCTTTCCGGCTGGAGTGAAGTAGCGCCTGTATACCGAGCGGATAAGCTCGGCGCGCAGGACCGGCATGTTCTTCGGATCGCCCGAGCCGATGTAGAAGTGGCATTTGTCGGCGCAGGCCCCGCAGCGGACGCAGATGTCCATGAAGAGGCGGAAGGAGCGGTACTTCTCAAGGCGCTCCTTCATGCCGTCGAGGATGATCTGCTTCCAGTTCTTGGGCAGTTTCCAGTCATTGTCGAAAGGCTGCCACTCGCGCGGGTTCGCCATGCCCAGGTATTCGATGTTCTTCGCCAGCGCGCTGTAGCAGAAGGTCCCTTTGCGGAATTCGACGCGAGGGTCCGTCCACGGCCTCTTGGGTGGCCGGTAGTCAACCCGCGCGAGATCTTCTGGCTTCTGTATGTGGTCGGCCATGGCCTATTCCTTATCCAAAGGCAGCCCCGCCGCCTTGATCTTGTCGTGGAACTCCTCTTCCCACTCGGCGTAGGTGTGGGTCTTGACAGGGTAGTTCCACGGATTCACGTGGCGGCTGGCGCGGTTGTTGTTTGCGAGGTTGCGCGTCGGGCTCAGGAAGACCCCGCCCGCGTGCATCAGCTTGCTGAAGGGGAAGTAGGCGGCCAGGACCGACAGCAGGAAGAGGTGCACGAAGACGAGCGCTCCCACTTCCCTTGGCACCTGGGGATGGAACGTGACGATCCCGAGCGCGAGCTGCTTGACGGCGATGACGTCCTCGCGCACGAAATAGCGCATCAGCACGCCCGTCCCCGCGAGCCCTAGAAGCAGGTAGAGCGCGAAGTAGTCGCTGAACAGCGACATGTAACGGACCTGCGAATCCTGGAAACGCCGGAAGAGCAGATAAGCGAGGGCGGCGAGTATGACCGCGTCCGTGGCGTAGATCACCGGGGCGCCGACCTGGAAGAAGCCGTCCGCCGCGGCTATCAGGTTGACGAGCGCCGGCACCGGTTCCAGAAAGAAGCGCAGGTGCCTCAGGAAGATGACCAGGAACGACCAGTGGAAGGCCAGCGCCGCCACCCAGAGCCATTTGTTCTCGCCGTAAACGATCTGGGGGCCGGAACGAAGCTCGGCCTTGGTGTTTCGAAAGAGCGAGCGGAACAGAAGGACCTCCAGCGCCATGCGAAGAACTACGCCGGCGGTGGTGAACGGGTTGTCCAGGCATCCGTACTTTATCCACGGCAGCGATTTCTGCTGGCTCGACGTGGTCGTGATCCTGAACGGCACTGGCGAAAAGGCCCATTTGGCGGCCCTGTACGCCACGCCCGCAAGGAAGATTGCAAGCGCGGCGTAAGGCAGCAGAACGCCGAATAGAGTCCTTGAAGCCTCAAGGCTTCCCCCCGCCAAGGCGAGCGCCGCCAGCACCAGGACGACAATTAGCGACCACAGCGCATTCATCCTCTGTCACCTCGCTTCCCTGCTTTGCTGTCGTCCAGCGGGCCGGCCACGGGGCCGGCGGCATCGGCCGCCCCGTAGATCTTTTCCAGCACGAAGAGCTTCCGCTTGGACTCGCCCACCTTTATGGCGAAGATTTTCTCCCGGCAATCCGAATAGGAGTTGAACGCTTCCAACACGGCGCCGTCAACCCGGTTCAAGAACGCCGTCACGCCCTTGTCCTCGTTCCAGCCCGCGCAGCTTTCCCTGACGGCATCTTTCAAGAAGAAAACGAAGCCCACCGCCTCGGAGGGCGTGAAATCCTGCACGGCCCTCAGGCGCACCACTGGGTCAATGTGGATTCTGAGAGCCTTGGGGTCCGCCCCTTCCCAAATATCATCAAATAGCTTGGGCAGGTTTTGCTTCAGAGCGAAGCCGGCCGGATTGCGAAACTGGTCTCTTTCGGAAAGAAGAAACTTGGCCATGTGGCTGGGGTAGGTCGCAGCGACCTTGCTCAGCCAGGCGTTTATGACTTCTTCCCTGTGGCCCTGAAGCCACTTGCTGGCTACCACGTCTGCCCCCTGCCCTCGAATCCCGCGCGCGACCATGTTGTCTCGCGCGAGGCCGGCGCTCAATCGCAAGATGCGCGCGCCATACAGCGATGCATAGATTTCCAGGGGGAGGGCGCCGAATGAAGGCGCAAAGCCCTCACTCGGCTGCTCCCTCCTGTACCCCCCCTCTCGGGTTACACGCAGCCGGTGGGCTTGGGCAGACCGGCCAGTTTGCAAGCCCCTTTCGCGGGGCCGGACGGAAACAGTTCGTAAACGCGGTTCAGCGGCAGCCCCGTCTCCTTGCAGAGCTTGCGCACCATCGGGGCGATGCCGAACTGCAGATAGTAGTTTCTAAGATAGTTTATGAGCTTCCAATGCTCCTCGGTGAGCTCGTTGACGCCCTCGGTCGTGGCGAAATCATTGGCCACCGCCTCGTTCCATATCGAGGGATCTTCCAGGAATCCGTCCTCATCCACGATGTAATTGTGTCCATTGAGTTCTAACGTAGGCACGGTACTTACCTCCTGCCGGCAACTCCGGCGTTAAGCCATCTCGATGTACCCGCACGGGCACTCTTCGGCGCACTTCTTACAACCGTTACACACTTCCAGCTTGACCTTGTAATGTTCACCCTTGGGAAGCTTGACGAAGCAACTGTTCGTGCAGTACATCCAGC
>JBBIMN010000137.1:0-528 GCA_037444385.1 Acidobacteriota bacterium
GTCCACCAGCGAAACGAAGACAGAGGTGAACCTGCGCTGGTACCTGGCCAACCAGTACTACGAGCGCCTGGTTAAAGAAGGGCTCGATCCCGGGCGCATCGTTTTCACCTCCGTCCACGCCGACTCGCTGCACCCTTCGCTCCGTGGCACGATGTTCTACATCCCGGGGACGCAATACCGCTCGACCAAGTGGAGCCAGTCGGGCGGCGCCTACGCGCGTTACACCGAGTACAAAGCAAAGCCCGTCTACACGCTTTCCGAAAAGGATCTGATTCGCAGCGAGGGGCTCTCGCGCCAGTTCGCGAAAAAGCTTGAAGAGGCCTTCTCCAACAAGAATCTGCCCTTGCACCCCTACAACCCGACGCGCGACCACGTCGTGAGAGGGCGAAGGCCCTGGGTGCCGGCCGTCTTGCGAAACGCCGAGACGCCGTGCAGCGTCCTTCTCGAAGTGTGCAACATCGCGAACAAGAAGGACGCCGAGCTGTTGCGCGACCCCAACTACCGCCAGACCGTCGCCGAAGCTTACAT
>JBBIMN010000137.1:538-6587 GCA_037444385.1 Acidobacteriota bacterium
CGCACTCATCCGCTATTACTCGTAATTAATATGGAGGGGACGAGGGGACGGGGGCGGCGTTGCCGAGTTGCGGAGCAAAGGAAAGGATCGCTGACACCGATACCCCGGTGTGCCGTACTTCACGCATTGTGACGTAACGGCGCCTGGAGGGCCTCAGCGCCCTCCAGGCGTGGCGTTCAATTAGGGGGCAGATGAGAAATTCCGCGTCGTTCCTGGCCCAGTGAAACCAGGGGCCGCGCAGGCCTCGCTTGCGCAAAACGGCCAGTGCTACAAGATGATGACGACGATACCCGGCGACCCACAAGCGCCCTTGAGTTGGAACTTCAGCGGACTTGTTCTTACCGGACATGTGACCGGAGTTAATGGGACATCCGCCGCGAACATCCAAGTATCCATTGCCTATCAGGGCATTGGCGTCATGGCCGGCAACAGCCAGGGGACCGGCGCCTTGGGCGCGCTCCGCTTCACGGGGCTTGGAAAGGGAACCCTCGCTTTGACGGCGAGGGACCAGAGCGGCGCCAGCGCTTCGGCGACGGTTGATCTCAAGTCCGGCCAGCCGCCGCCGCCCGTGGAACTGCGGCTTGCTGCTTCGCAGCCCCCCCCCCGACCGCACCTTAACGGTTGAATTCTTCCACCAGGATGGCGGCGTGGCAGGAGACGGCGTCGCCGGCGCCTTCGGAGCCGAAGCCTTCGGCTGTCTTGGCTTTGACGTTGACGCGGTCCGCCGGCAATCCAAGGAGCGCGGCGACGTTCGCGGTGATCGCGCCGCGGTAGGGAGCGAGTTTCGGCGCTTCGAGGATTATCGTCATGTCGGCGTTTACGGGCTTCAAGCCTCGCTCGGAGGCCATTTGAATGGCGGCGGCGACAAAACGCGCGCTGTCGCAGCCTTTCCATTTCGGATCGCTGTCTGGAAAGTGGAGGCCGATGTCACCGAGCGCGCACGCGCCCAGGATCGCGTCGCAAAGCGCGTGCAAAAGGGCGTCGCCGTCGGAGTGGCCGAGCGGGCCTTTGTCCCACGCGATGGCAATTCCGCCCAGTTTGAACTGGCGGCCCGCCACGAGCCTGTGAATGTCCCAGCCGTACCCTACGCGCACCCTTTGCCTCCCAGCAGAGCCTCGGCGATCGGAACATCTTCTGGATAGGTGACCTTCATGTTCCAGCGGTCCCCCTTCACCCATACGACTTTCCCGCCCAGGCGCCTGACGTACGAAACGTCGTCGCTGCCTTCAAACCCTTCCGCCAGGCCCCTCTCCAGCGCCTCGCGCAGCGTGCCATATGGAAATGCCTGGGGCGTCATGGCCTGAACCATCTTTCCCCGGTCAACGGCGCCAGAGACCTCCCCATCCTCGACGCTCCACAACGTGTCAATCGCCGGGATGGCGAGGAAGGCTCCGTCGCAGCCGGGCAGCGCCTGAAGCAGGTCACGCGCCTCCTGCACGGTGACGCATGGGCGCGCGGCGTCGTGGACCAGCACCACCTCCGGCGCCATTCGCTCCATCGCCCGAAGAGCTTCAAGCGCGGACCTCGCGCGGGTCGTCCCGCCAGAAACTATGGCGCGCAGGGAACCGCGCGGATAGGAGAGGAGCGCCTTTTCAAGGGCGCTTATGTGCAGCGCCGGAAAGGCGACGTAGACGGCCGACACTTCAGCCATGGAACTGAAGACGCGCAGGCTGTAATGGATCATGGGATGGCCGAGAATCGGGAAGAGCGCTTTGGGGACGGGACTTTGAAGCCGCTCTCCGAGGCCTCCGCCCAAGAGCGCCACGGCCACCCTGGGCGCTCGCAGAGCCATTTAGACCTCCATGATGTCCGCTTCCTTCTTGGTCACGGACTTGGTGATCTCTTCGATGTAGTGGTCGTGCAGTTTTTGGACCTGTTCAAACCCGCGGTCCCTGTCGTCCTCGGAAAGCTCCTTTGCCTTGGTCTTCTTCTCCAGGGATTCGCGGGCCTCGTGGCGGACGTGGCGGACAACAACCTTCCCCTTTTCGCCGATTTCCCTGGCGCGCTTGCAGAGCTCCTTGCGGCGCTCCTCTGTGAGCTGCGGAATGGGAAGGCGGATGAGCCGCCCGTCGTTTGAAGGGTTCAGCCCAAGATTGGCTTCCTGGATCGCACGTTCGATGGGGCTGATCATTTTGGGTTCCCACGGCTGGACCGTGATGAGCCGCGGCTCGGGGACCGACAAAGTGGCCACTTGGTTTAGGGGCGACGGCGTGCCGTAGTAATCAACGCGAACCGGCTCAAGAATCGCAAGGTTGGCGTTACCGGTTCTGAGCGTTGAAAGCTCGTGGCGCATGACCTCCACGCCAGCCTTCATCTTGTCTTCAGCTTCCTTGATGATCTGCTTAGCCATGACCACCCTCCTTCGTCCTGCCCTACTTTACGACGGAGCCGACCGGCTGGCCCTCCACCACGCGCCGAATGTTGCCTTTCTCGAAGAGATTGAAAACACGGATGGGGATGTGGTTTTCCATGCAGAGGCTTATTGCGGTCGCGTCCATGACCTTCAGCCCTTCCTCGAGGGCCTGCATGTAGGAAAGCGAGCCGAATTTCTTGGCGGACGGATTCTCCACGGGATCCGAGTCGTAGATGCCGTCAACCTTCGTGGCCTTCAAAAGAAGCTCCGCCTTGATCTCGATGGCCCTGAGGGCGGCGGCGGAGTCGGTCGTGAAATAGGGGCTGCCCGTTCCGGCGGAGAAGATCACGGCCCGTTCCTTTTCAAGGTGGCGGATCGCCCGCCGCCGGATGTAGGGCTCGGCCAGCGCGTGCATGGCAATGGCGGTCATCAGGCGGGTGTCAACGCCCTTCTGCTCGAGAGCGTCTTGAAGCGCGAGGCCGTTGAGGACAGTGGCGAGCATCCCCATGTAATCAGTGGTGACGCGGTCGAGGCCGAGCGCTTCGGATTGTTTGCCCCTGAAAATATTGCCACCGCCGACGACAAGGGCCAATTGAACGCCCATCGCCTGGACTTCGGCGAGTTCCGAGGCGATGGTGACAACGGTGGATGGGTCGAGCCCGAAGCCCTTATCGCCCATCAGGGCTTCGCCGGAGATTTTCAGGAGAATCCGGCGGAACGCCGGGCCGCCCATGCCGCCTCCTTCACATAGCGCTTACTGAGCGCAAGAAGATGAGGCCAGTCCCTCTCCCAAGACAAAACGGTCGAAACGCTTAACCGTGAAGCTTTTGCCCACCAGCGACTCCACGTGCTTGTTGACCTTTACCGCCTGGTCCTTGATGAACGGCTGCTCCAGGAGACAGCTCTCCTCGTAGAACTTGTTCATCTTGCCCTCGACGATCTTGTCGGCGATGGCCTCGGGCTTGCCCTGAGCGATGACCTGGGCGCGGTAGATCTCACGCTCCTTCTGGAGCACTTCCGGCGTGGCCTCCTCGCGGCGGACGAACCGAGGCTGCGCCGCGGCGACCTGCATGCAAAGTTCCTTGGCGACCTCGCGCGCCTCGGACTTGGCGGCAAGCGCGCCGTCGCAGGCGATCTCCAAAAGCACGCCGATCTTCCCTCCGGCGTGAATGTAAGAGGCCACGAGGTCTCCGCTGTAACGGACGAAGCGGCGAAGCTGGACGTTCTCGCCAAGCTTGGCGACCTTCGCCACCATCAGGTCTTTCACGGTGGCCGCGCCGTCCTTGCCGTACGAGAGGGCAAGCATTTCGTCGTTCGACGCGGGGGCCTTCGCCAGCGCCACGCCGCACAACTCCGTGACCAGCACCTTGAAGTCGTCGGTCTTGGCCACGAAATCCGTTTCGCAATTTACTTCCAGGAGCACGCCGGACTTGCCGTCCCTCGAGGCCAGAGAGGCCACGAGGCCGTCCGAGGCGGCGCGAACCGATTTTTTCTGGGCGGTGGCGATGCCCTTCTTTCTGAGAACGGTCACCGCTTCGTCCATGTTCCCGTTGGACTCTTCAAGCGCGCGCTTGCAATCCATCATTCCGACGCCGGTCTTTTCTCTGAGGTCTTGAACCATCTTTGCCGTAATAGCCATGGAGCTTACTCCTTTTTCTCGCCTTCCGCTGGCTTGCGGGGCTGGCGCGGCCCGCCCGAGGTCTTGCGGACTCTCTTTTCCACCGACTCCTTCTTGCGGCCCTGGGCGCGGTGAGCGCCCGGCTCGTCGTCATCGCCTCCGGCTTCCTGCGCCATCCTTTCGGCCATGGCGGACTCTTCGGCGCTTGCCTCGGCGCGGGCCTGATAGATTCCAGCCCCCTCCTGAACGCACTCGGCGATTTTTCCCGCGAAAAGTTGGATCGCCCGCACCGCGTCGTCGTTGCCTGGGATGGGGAAGGCCACTTCATCAGGGTCGCAGTTGGTGTCAACCATCGCCACGACGGGAATGTGGAGCTTCTGCGCCTCGCGGATGCAGTTTTTCTCGCGCTTGATGTCAACCACGAACAGGACGGAGGGGAGGCGGTTCATGTCCTTAATGCCGGAGATCATCGTCTGGAGCTTCTCGCGCTCCTTGGCCAAGAGCAGCTTTTCCTTCTTGGTGAGATTCTCGAAGCGGTGGTCCGTCT
Organism: Acidobacteriota bacterium; assembly: GCA_037444385.1. Classification (GTDB taxonomy): domain Bacteria; phylum Acidobacteriota; class UBA4820; order UBA4820; family DSQY01; genus JAEMPZ01. Next base: position 5,057 of record JBBIMN010000137.1, read on the forward strand.
CCAGGCGATCGAGCTCCTTCAGGCGTTGCGCGCGGCTCATGATGGTCTTGAAATTGGTCAGCGTTCCGCCAATCCAGCGCTCGGTGACACAGGGCATGGCGACCTTCAAAGCCGCTTCCTTGATGGCTTCCTGCGCTTGGCGCTTCGTGCCCACGAATAGAATCTTGCCGCCGTTCGCCACGGTGTCGGTGACGAAATCGGCCGCGTGCTTGAACTCGCGCAGCGTGTGCTGAAGGTCAACGATGTGAATGCCATTTCGCTGGCCGAAAATGTAGCGCTTCATTTTTGGGTTCCACTTGCGGGTAAGATGCCCGAAGTGCACGCCGGCTTCCAGGAGCTCTTTCATTGAAACTGTAGCCAAGGCGACCTCCTTGCGGTCGTCCGCGAGCCGGGCGGAAAGCCTGTCAGGCCAGGGTGTCGTTGAACCCTTGCCCGCCCGTTTGTGGGTGCCCGCGGGGAAACGGGGTTGATGCAAAAGACGGGCTGGCGCGCCGCCCCATGCGGCGGCCACCCGTCTTGAAAGCTTAACGCTTGCTGAACTGGAAGCGCTTGCGAGCCTTCGGCTGCCCGTACTTCTTGCGCTCGACCTCTCTGGCGTCGCGGGTCAAAAGCCCCTCGGCCTTCAGCTTCGGCCGGAGATCCCCATCGTATTCCAGAAGGGCGCGGGAGATGCCAAGACGCACGGCGCCCGCCTGGCCGGAAGCCCCGCCACCGTTCACGTTCACCAGCACGTCGAATTTCTCCTTGGTTCCGGTTAGGACCAGGGGCGTCTCGATCGCCATGCGGTGCACTGGGTTGGGAAAATAGTTGTCGAAGCCACGGCGGTTGACCGTGATCTCGCCTTTGCCGGGGCGAAGATAGACCCTCGCTACCGAGGTTTTTCGCCGCCCTGTGCCTAGATACTGGTTGCCGGTCATCTATCAGACTCCTCGATTATCAGCCGAGCTTCAGAGGAAAAGCCGCGGGGTTCTGCGCCTGGTGGGGATGCTTGTCGTCCGCGTAAACCTTCATCTTGCGAATCAGGCGGTCGCCGATCCGCGTCTTCGGGAGCATCCCGCGGACGGCGCGCTCAATGAGTTTGGCGGGATTCTGGGCCATGAGGTCGCGCGCAGGAGTTTCGATCAAACCGCCTGGGTACATCGTGTGGTGGCGGTATATCTTGTCCGTCCACTTCTTGCCCGTCAGGTGGACCTTGCCCGCGTTTATCACGACGACAAAATCGCCCGAGTCCACGTGGCTCGTGAAGGTGGGCTTGTGCTTTCCCATCAGCACCCTGGCGACCTGCGTAGCCAGACGGCCCAGGGTCTTGCCCTCTGCGTCCACAACGTACCATCCGCGGGGGAGTTCCCCCTTTTTCGCCATGTAGGTGCTTCTGTTCATCATCATCTCGCTGCTCCTCGCGTATCCTTGGCGCGGGCACACCACCGCCCGGCAAAGGGCTTACAGTATAAGACTTTTCGAGCCCGAATGTCAAGCGCGCGAATCGCGCCATCTAAAATCTTACCGAAGGGTGATATGTCGCGCCATGTAA
>JBBIMN010000138.1:0-6582 GCA_037444385.1 Acidobacteriota bacterium
CGCTTGAATGGCATTCAAGAGGTCGGGGGTTCGATCCCCCCTAGCTCCACCAAAATAACTTGCGGCCGCCCGTAAGGGCGGCCTTAAATCTATAACATATCCATCCGGAGCCCCGCTCATAAGGCGATAATGCCGTGAACTCCATCCAGTGGCGGCGCATCCCTCAAAACCCCGAAGCCGGGGCGCTTTGCGGAAGATCGAGCATGTCTCCTCTCGCGGCGGAGCTTCTCTGCGCGTTCGTGGATGACCCGCGAAGGCGCGAGGCGTGGCTTGCGGACGGGCCGCCTGTTTTCCCGGCCCCGGAGGCTTTGCCCGGCCTAGATGAGGCGGCGGCCCGGGTCGAGCGGGCGATCGCGTCTTCCAAGAAGATTCTCGTCCACGGAGACTATGACGTTGACGGCCTGATGGGCGCCGCGGTGCTCTGCGGCGGCTTACATGCGCTGGGGGCTGAGGTGAGAGCGTTCATTCCATCGCGTTTCGAGGGCGGATACGGCCTTTCGGAAGCGAGCCTGAAGGCCGTTAAGGACGGGGGGATCGAGTTGCTCGTCACCGCGGACTGCGGGACCAACGCCAAAGAGGTTGGGAGCGAGCTTGGCAGCTTGGGCTGCGGCCTCGTGGTGACCGACCATCACGTTGCCCAGCCGGGACTCGCTCCTCCTGGAATCATCGTAAACCCGCAGCTTGGCGATGGCGACAACGAACTGAAGGACCTGTGCGGCGCTTCGGTGGCGTATCTTTTATTGCGGGCCGTGCAGCATCGGATGGGGCGCCAGCTTCCAGAAGAGCCGTTCCTGCGGCTTTTGGCGATAGCGACGGTCGCCGACGTGGTGGCGATGTCATCGTTGAACAGGCGCATCTGCAAGGCTGGCTTCAAGGCCCTTGAAACCACGCCCAATCCGGGCCTCGCGCTGTTGCTGTCGCGCTGCGCCGCCGAAAACGGCGTTACGAGCCACCACGTTGGCTTCTATCTTGCGCCGAGGTTCAACGCGGCCGGACGCATAGAGGAGGCGCGGCTCGTTCTGGACCTCATGCTGGAAAAGGACCGAGCTGAAGCGGCGCGGATGGTAGGCCGCCTTGAAGCTCTTAACGAGAGGAGGCGCAAACTGCAGGCTGCCGCCTACGCAGAGGCCGCGCGCGCCACGAGCCAGGATGGTTTCCCGGTGGTATTTGCCGCTTCCTCCTCGTGGCACAAGGGCGTCGTGGGGCCGGTGGCCGCCAGGCTTGCGGGGGACAGAAAGCGCAGCGCCTTCGTAGTGGCGATAGAGAATGGCACAGGAACGGGTTCCGCGCGGGCTTTCGGTGAAGACAACGTCACGGAGAGGCTTCGCGCGGCATCGGAACTACTCGGCCGTTTCGGCGGCCACGCGGGCGCGGCCGGCTTCACCGTCAGCGCGGATAACCTGGCGGCCTTGGAGGCACGGTTACAGGAGGGGGCGCCATCTCCCGGCAACGGCGAGGCGTCCGGTTACTATTCACTAGACGCCGCGCGTATTGACGAGGCCTGGCAAGCGCTGCGGCATCTCGACCCATTCGGGCCGTGGGCCAAAGAGCAGTATCTCGGTTTGGAAAACGTGTCTCCGGCCATGGCGCGCGCCATCAATGAACGCCACCTTTTTTGGGAGATGGAAACAACCGCCGGGCGCAAGGTTAGGCTGATCGCCTGGGACGGAATCGCCTCCGGGTTGGAGCGTGACTCCATTCGGGCGGGCAGCACGGTGATCGGGCGCCTCATTCCAGAGCTTCGGCGGCCGCAAGAGCCCTATTATTTTCAAGTCGCCTCAATCCTGGATTGAGCGATTTCACCACATGCCGTTCGCGCGCTTTTGGGGCCGTTAACCGGCTTTCTTCGTCGTGGTAAGATAACCACCTTTGTTTGGAGGAGGCTTCCATGAGTCAGTGGGTTTACTTCTTTGGAGACGGGAAAGCGGAAGGCAGCGGCAAGATGAAGGAACTGCTCGGCGGCAAGGGCGCCGGCCTCGCCGAGATGACCAATCTCGGAATTCCAGTGCCGCCTGGATTCACCATAACGACTGAAGTCTGTACCTATTACTATGCCAACAAGAATAGTTACCCTGGCGATTTGCGCGGACAGGTCAAAGCGGCGGTGGCGCGGGTAGAAAAAATGATGGGACGGGGATTCGGGGACATGAAGAACCCGCTGCTGGTCTCGGTCCGCTCGGGCGCCCGCGCTTCAATGCCTGGCATGATGGACACGATCCTCAACTTGGGCTTGAACGAGCGGACGGTGCAGGGGCTGGCCGCTGAAACCTCCAACGAGCGCTTCGCGTGGGACTCCTACCGCCGCTTCGTGGCGATGTACGGCGACGTCGTTCTCGGGCTCAAGCCGGCCTCAAAGAAAGAGGAAGACCCCTTCGAGGTTATCCTCGAAAGGGTCAAGCACGAAGCCAACGCCCGCTACGACACCGACTTGACGGCCGAAGACCTCAAACGCCTGGCCAAGCTCTTCAAGGATGAGATCAAGGCCAAGCTCGGCGTAACCTTTCCTGAAGACCCGTGGGAACAGCTCTGGGGCGCGATAGGGGCCGTTTTCGGATCGTGGATGAACGATAGGGCCATAGCCTATCGCAACCTCTACGGCATACCCAGCGACTGGGGCACAGCGGTCAACGTCCAGACGATGGTCTTCGGCAACCGAGGCGAGGCGAGCGGCACGGGCGTTGGCTTCACGAGGGACCCGGCGCTCGGCGAAAACCGAATGTACGGCGAGTTCCTGATGAACGCTCAGGGAGAAGACGTCGTGGCTGGCATCCGCACGCCGCGCCCGGTTGCGGAACTTGAGAGCATCATTCCAGAAGCTTTCAGGCAGCTTGCCGAAATCCGGAGCAAACTTGAGTCCCACTTCAGGGACATGCAGGACTTCGAGTTCACGATCGAAGACCGGAAACTGTGGATGCTTCAGACGCGCACCGGCAAGCGCCACCCATTCGCGGCGGCCCGCATGGCCGTGGACATGGAGACCGAGGGGCTGATCAGCGAAAAAGAGGCGGTCCTGAGGCCCGAGGCGGACGGAATCGCCGCTTTCCTCTCGCCCATCTTCGACCAGGAGGCCAAGGCGCGGGCGATCAAAGAGGGGCACGTTATCGCAAAGGGCTTGCCCGCCGGTCCCGGCGGCGCCAGCGGGCGCGTCGTCTTTAACGCCTCCGACGCCGAAGCCTGGGTGGCTAGAGGAGAGAAGGTCCTTCTCGTGAGAAAGTTCACGAGCCCGGAGGACATCCGGGGAATGAACGCGGCGCAGGGCATTCTTACCGCCATGGGCGGCATGACGAGCCACGCCGCGCTTGTCGCCAGGCAGATGGGCAAGGTCTGCATCGTCGGCTGCGGCGCTTTGGAGATTGACTACGAGAAATCGCTGATGACGGTGAAGGGGCGCGAGGTGAAGGAGGGCGACTGGCTCTCCATTGACGGCTTCACCGCCGAGGTTATCCTCGGCCAGCTTCCAACGAAACAGAGCGAAGTGCTGCAGGTCATGCACGGCGAACTTTCCGCCGAGCAGAGCCGCAATTACCAGCAGTTCAAGAAGCTAATGGACTGGGCGGACAAGTACCGCAAGCTCGAGGTCTGGACCAACGCCGACACGCCTGGCCAGGCCGAGACGGCCGTAAAGCTTGGCGCGCAGGGCATCGGCCTGTGCCGCACGGAGCATATGTTTTTTGAGGGCGAGCGCATTCATTACGTCCGCCGGATGATCCTCTCGGAAAGCAGGGAGGAGCGCGAAGCCGCGCTTGCCTGCCTCTTCCCGATGCAGAAGGAGGATTTCGCCGGCATCTTCAAGGCGATGAACGGAAGGCCCGTCACCGTCCGTCTTCTCGACCCGCCGCTGCACGAGTTTCTGCCGTCTCGCGAAGCGCTCAAGCCCGAAGTTTTCGCCGAAAAGGTCAAGGCCGTCGCGGACGCGCTCAAGGTCACTCCAGAAGTGATCGAGGAGCGCATAGAGGGGCTCCACGAGAACAACCCGATGCTCGGCCACAGAGGCTGCCGTCTTGGTGTGACGTATCCCGAAATATACGAAATGCAGATCCGGGCCATCATCGAGGCGGCGTGCGACGTGGCCAAAGAGGGGATTCCGGTCAGACCGGAGGTCATGGTCCCAATCGTAGCCACAGCCGCTGAAATGAAGATTTTCGCCGAGATGACCAAACGGATTGCCGCTGAGGTCATCAAGAAGGCGAAGGTGAAGCTCCACTACCTCACCGGGACGATGATCGAGTTGCCGCGCGCTTGCGTGGTGGCCGACAAGATCGCCAGGAGCGCGGAGTTCTTCAGCTTCGGCACGAACGACCTGACGCAGACCACCTGCGGCATTTCGCGAGATGACGTCCGCGGCTTTCTTGGAGAGTACGTCAGCCGTGAGATTTATGCCGCCGATCCCTTCCAGCGCATTGACAGGGAGGGCGTTGGAGAGCTGATGAAGATGGCCGTCAAGAAGGGGCGCAAGACGCGAAGAAAGCTTCAGATCGGGATTTGCGGTGAGCACGGCGGCGAGCCTGCGTCAGTGGAGTTCTGCCACGTGATAGGCTTGAACTACGTTTCCTGCTCGCCGTACAGGGTGCCAGTCGCCCGCCTTGCCGCGGCGCAGGCGGCGTTGAAGGAGCAGCAGTAAGACAGCGTAGCGTGGAGAGTGGAGAAAAGCGGACGCGGGGGCAAGGAGATGGGAGAACAGGTGAGTAGATTTCCTTCCTTACCCCTTTTCCCGTGCCGCCGTTTCCGCGCGCCTTGCCGCAGAAGGAGGATCTGATGTCTAGCCGAGAGGTTTTCTTATTCCTAATCGTAGCCGGGCTGGCGCTCGTGCTTGCCATGCCGTCGCTCGCGTCGGCCAAGGCGGAGAGGGTGATCGTCTGTGCGTCCGTCGAAAACAGGGAGCCTTCCGGCGCCGCTTCGTCATTTCCCGCCGCGACGGCGGAACTCTTCTGCTTTTCCGAGCTTTCCGGAGCGGAAGGCGCGAATGAGATTGCCCACGTCTGGTCGAAAGATGGCAAGGAGGTCTTCAGGCAGACGCTGTCCGTGAAAGCCGGCCACTGGCGCACGTGGAGCCGCAAGAAGGTCTCGCCGGGGGCCTGGAAGGTAACCGTTCTGGATGGCTCGGGCGCGGAGATCGGATCCGCCAGCTTTACCGTTGGAAGCTGATGCCCCTCAAGGTCCGGCGGTTTCAGTAACGGCGAGACGCCGAGCCGTTTTTATGCTATAATTAGAACGGCGGCGGTTTCACTCGCCGCTCTCTCTCGATAAGGATTCCGATGGAAAGCGCGCTCAAGGAAGAGAAAGGTTGCCAGAAATTCTACAACGTCACGTGGAGTTGGGAAGAGGTCGAGCCCCATTTCCACCACGCGCTGAAAGAGATACGCACACACGCCCGCATTCCCGGATTCAGGCCCGGCAAAGCCCCCGACGCGCTTCTGAAGACGAGGTTCAAGAGGGAGCTTCGCGGCGAGGTGGCCGACCACGTACTTCCCGAAATGGCCGCGGCGCTGATGAAACAGCATGACCTGGAGCCGGTGGTTGACCCGTACGCGGCCTCCGTGCAGTTTCAGGAGGGCGAGCCCCTGAGCTGCGAGATCGTCATCGAACTGGCCCCAGTCGTGCCGCCGCTCAACACGGAAGGGCTCTCTATAACCTGCCGCAAGCTGGAGGTCACTCCGGCGCAGGCGGAGAGGCTCATCGAGGGAATGCGCGAGCGGGCGGCCTTGATGAAGCCGGTGGAAGATGCCGCCTCGGAAAAGGACTACGCGGTCGTTCAATTCCGCAGGGCGGGCCAGTCCAGAGGGCAGGAGAAGTTTTTTCAGGCCAACGGCAAGAGCGGCCATCCCGTCGAACGACAGCTCGCGGGGCGTAAGGCCGGCGAGACGCTCGAGATCCACGTGGACCAGCCGGCTTCAGGGCAAGAGGCGAAGAGCCCCCTGGCGCCTGGCGACTACGTGGTTGAGATCACCAGGCTGGTGCGGCGCGAGGTGCCCGAACTCAACGACGACTTTGCCAAGGACATGGGCGCAAGTGATTTGGCCGACCTTCGCGCCAAGGTCGAGGCCGACTTGAAAGCTCGCTCCGAAGCGGGCATGAAGGCCGAGCAGCGCGACAAGCTGGTCGAGCTCCTTCTGGAGCGCCATTCCTTTGAAGTGCCGCCCACGCTCGTCGAGAGGCAGCTTCACGAGGACCTGCAAAAGTTCGCCGAATCGCTCGTTGAGCAGGGCGTGGATGTCCAAAAGGCGGACATCCATTGGGAAGAGATGGCCGCGTCGCAACGGCCGGCGGCCGAGAAGAAGGTCCGCGCCTACTATTTGCTGGGAGCCCTGGCGCGCCAGAACGGCATTGAGATTACGGACAGCGACGTTGACGCCGCCCTTGAACCGCAAGCTAAGGCGTCCCGCGTGACCGTTCCTCAACTCAAGGCCAGGCTAACGAAAGAGGATGCCCTGGAAGGATTTCGCAAGAGCCTGGCCCATGGCCGCGCGGTGGACTTGCTTCTTTCCAAGGCTTCGGTTACATTTGAAGAGGCGCGAAGTGAGGCCCCGGGAGGACCAGATGGCTCTGATACCCATGGTGGTGGAGCAGACGAACCGCGGTGAA
>JBBIMN010000139.1:0-5753 GCA_037444385.1 Acidobacteriota bacterium
GACGGGGCAGGCCACCATGCAGCGCGGCTTCGGGCATTCGAGGCAGCGCATTGACTCGGCGACGGCCTCCCCGGGCGTGTAACCAAGCGCGACCTCGTTGTAGTTGTGGATGCGCTCCTTCGCGTCCTGGCAGGCTATGTCGAGGCGCTTTTCCTTGGAGCGCGGCTTCTTCCTCTCGCCCTCCTTCACGCCTCCAAGTTTGACGATGTCAATTGCGTCGGTCATAACCGCCTCCTAGCGTTGAGCGCTTCTAAGGGCTTCATAGGCGAGCTTGCACTGGTGGTCCGCTTCAAGCGCCATGCGCTCCTCTTTAACGTAGACCTTCATGCGGGTGAACATCTCGCCCCAGTCAACCTTGTGGGCGTCAAAGTCAGGGCCGTCCACGCAGACGAATTTGGTTTCGCCGCCGATGTGGACGCGGCAGCCGCCGCACATGCCGGTCCCGTCAATCATGATGGTGTTGAGAGAAACCCACGTTGAGACGTCCCAATCCCTTGTCTTCTCGGCGACGGCGCGCATCATCACGGGAGGGCCGATAGCGATAATCCTGTCCATCTTGGTTCCGCCGCCGCGAAGCTTCTCAAGGGCATCGGTCACGAGCCCCTTCTCGCCGAAGGTGCCATCGTCGGTTGTGATAAGCATATCGTCGGAAACGGAGGCTATTCGGTCCTGCCAGAACATCAAGTCCTTGCTTCTGTAGCCAACTATCGCCACGACGCGGTTGCCCGCCTCCTTGAGACCTTTACAGATCGGGTAGATCGGAGCGACGCCGAGGCCGCCGCCGATGACCACGGCCGTTCCAAAGTTTTCCATGTGCGTGGGCGTTCCCAGCGGGCCGACGACCGCGAAGAGCGAATCGCCCGCGTTGAATTGCTCGCCGAGCTGAATCGTGGTCTTGCCGACTTCAAGAAATACGATTGTGATCTCGCCTTTCTTGGGGTCAGAATCGGCGATGGTCAGAGGAATACGTTCACCCTGTTCGTCATTCATGACGATGACGAACTGCCCTGGCTTATGGTGCGCGGCCACTCTGGGCGCGAGGACGGCCATTTCGATTACCCCCTTCGCCAGAGTCCGCTTGCTGGTGATCGTGTACATTCTGGGCCTCCAATTCTTAGCCGCGGGCCGGAGTGCTTGCCCAAGCGCGGATAAGCGACGTATTTTACTCACCTTTCCATGGCTTTGCAAGCGCGTTAAGGCGGACATTGGGAAGGGCGGACCTGGAGGCGCGGAGAAAGGGGGAAGATGGTTTTCAGGTTTTGAATTGAGAGGAAAAATCGCGCCTCTTTCCCTTGGCGCTCAGCGCCCATCCCTCAATCTCCGGGCTGGGAGCCGCCCGCACCCTTTACGCTTTGCCTCGGCTGGCAACCGGGCTTGACAAAACCGTTCTCAAGACATATAATCATGTCTTGAGGTGATGAATGGTAAGCCGGACCACTCGTTACGCTCTTCAAATCCTCGGATACCTCGCAGGCCACGGCGGTGAGCGCGTCAATGGCGACGAGATCGCGAGGCAAACGGATATACCGGCGAATTACCTGTCGAAGATCCTCAATCAATTGAGAAAGGCCGGAATCGTCGAGTCGCAAAAAGGATGGGGGGGAGGGTTCATCGTCAAGCCGGAGGCTTTGCGCCGCCCGATTGGCGACGTGCTTGAAATCTTCGAGGGACGAGGCCCAGGGAGAGCCGATGCTTGCGTGTTCGGGCTCCCGCAGTGCGACGAAAAAACCCCGTGCCCCCTACACTCGCACTGGGCGAAAATCCGAAAAACGTACGATAGGATGCTGGAAGAGACAACCATCTCGAAACTAAAGCGGAGCGAAAGCCAAAAGCGCCGGAGGGCGAAGAAATAATTTTTTACCCAATTCAAGGCATATATGGATGTCTTGAACTGTTATGTTGGACTTGAGGAGAAGGAGACGCCATGAAGAAAGCTGTTGAGACACTGATGGAGGAGCACCGGCTGATCGAGCAGGTCCTGGGCTCGATGGAGACGTTCGTTGACAGGATGGGCGCCGGAGAGGACGTGCCGCGCGAACGCCTGAGAGATTACGCTGATTTTCTGTCGAACTTCGCCGACAAGTGCCACCACGGCAAGGAGGAAGACCGCCTATTCGCCCTGATGGCGTCAAATGGCTTCCCGACGGATTACGGCCCCATTGCGGTCATGTTGTCGGAGCACCAGGAAAGCCGTGGCCACGTGAAAGCCCTGGCGGGGATAGGCAAAGGCTCGGGCCCTCTGAGCCCGGAGGAGAAAGCAGAGGCTGGCGGCCATGCCAAATGCTACATCGCCCTGTTGCGCGGCCACATAATGAAGGAGGACAATATCCTCTACCCGATGGCGCTGCAGGCGATTCGCAACGAGCAAATGGAAGATCTAGCCAGAAGATTCGAGGAGTTCGAGAAGCAAGTGATGGGGGATGGGGCGCACGAGCGTTTTCACGCGATCGCGAACGAGCTGATAGCGGCTTATCCGCCCGATCCAGCCAAGATGTCCGCCGCGTCAGCGTGCATCGGCTGTTCCGGCCACGCGTGATGCGGCCCGCAAACCAGAAATGTCCGTTTGCTTAATGAAGGAGAGTGCCATGGGTTCCGCGAAGATGGATGAGAAGTCCCTGTCGAGGGGGTGGATGTACGGCGCGCTCGGCGTTATGGCCGTGGGCTTTTCGCTCTTGATATTTATGACGGTCATGGCTTACAAGAAAGCGCCTCCGATACCGGCGAGTATAACCGGCGATGCGGGCCAGGTCCTGACGACTGGCGATGAGATCTCGAAAGGGCAGGGGGTGTTCTTCAAGTACGGTCTGATGGAGCACGGGACGCTGTGGGGGCACGGAGCTTACCTCGGCCCGGACTACACGGCCGCATATCTCCACAGAGAGGCGGAGATCTGCCGGGACACCGAAGCCCAGGCGCGCTTCAGAAAACCATTCGCCGAACTTTCCCTGGAAGAACGCAACGGCGTCGCCGACGCCGTCAAGAAGTCCCTCAGGGAGAACCGTTACGACGCCAAGAGCGGCATCCTGCCATTCACGGCCGGCGAAGCGGCGAGCATGAAGGCGCAGGAGAAGGAGTGGTCGGATTACTTCGCCAAAGGCGCTCCAGGGCTTCCTCCCGGCTACGTCAAGCACCCCGAGGAGATAAAGGCGCTGACGGCCTATCTGGCGTGGGCTTCGTGGGCGGCAAGCACAAACCGCCCCGGACGGGCCTATTCATATACCAACAACTGGCCCTACGAGCCGATCGCGGGCAACGGGCCTTCTTCTCAGGCCTACATTTGGAGCGCCCTCAGCCTCGTCTTCCTGCTCGGCGGGCTCGGCTTGATGCTCTTTCTCTTCGGCAAGTTCAACTACCTTGGGTGGCAGGGGGACGATGGAGGAAAACCGGCCGGAACGGCGCCACCCGCCTTTTCTCTCACGCCGAGCCAGCGCGCCGCGGGGCTCTACTTTCTCGTAGTGGCCGCTCTTTTCCTGGTGCAGGTGCTGATGGGGGGCGCGCTCGCCCATTTCAAGATCGAGCCGAACGGCTTCTACGGGTTCGATCTCGCGAAATATCTTCCGTGGACCCTGGTTCGAACGTGGCACTTGCAACTGGCCATTTTCTGGATCGCAACCGCCTGGGTCGGAGGAGGCCTCTTCCTCGCCCCCGTCATAGGCGGGAAGGAGCCGCAGGGACAGAAGTACGGCGTATACGCTCTTCTTGGCGCGCTCGCGGCGGTGGTCTTCGGCAGCATGGCCGGAGAATGGCTCGGGCTAAACGACAAGCTCGGCAGTCTCTGGTTCTGGTTCGGCCATCAGGGTTCCGAATACATTGATCTGGGCCGTTTCTGGCAGATCCTTCTCGCGTCCGGCCTCGTGCTCTGGCTTGCTCTCATGTTCCGAGCGCTGAAGCCAGCCTTGTCGGACCCGAAGAAAAAGGAGTTCTCGATCCTTTTCATTCTCGCCTGCGCGGCCATAGTGGTCTTCTACCTTCCAGCCTTCCTCTGGACCGCGAAGACTAACTTCGCGGTGATTGACAACTGGAGGTTCTGGATCATCCACCTCTGGGTCGAGGGGTTCTTCGAGCTGTTCGCCACGGTGCTGGTTGCGGTCATGTTCACCCACATGGGGCTTGTATCGCTTCGCTCCGCCACGCGCGTCATCTACCTGGACGCGATCTTGTACTTGGCCGGCGGCTTAGCCGGAACGGCGCACCACTGGTATTTCACCGGCGAAGAAACCGTGGCGATGGCTATCGGGGCTTGCTTTTCGGCCCTCGAGGTGGTCCCGCTGACGCTACTAACCCTTGACGCCTGGGATTTCATCAAGCTTCAAAAAACGCCTTGCGCCGAATGTGGCGAGCCGCTGGCCCACAAGCAGAAATGGGCCATCTACTTCTTAATGGCGGTCGGCTTCTGGAACTTCGTGGGGGCGGGGATCTTCGGGTTCCTGATCAACCTGCCGATCGTCTCCTACTTTGAGATGGGCACGACCCTTACGCCGAACCACGGCCACGCCGCTATGTTCGGCGTCTTCGGAATGCTGGCGCTCGCGGTCTCCATCTATGCGCTGCGCTCGATGGTCCCGGATGAAGATTGGCCCTCGATCGAAAAATACTTCAAGACAAGCTTCTGGGGATTGAACATAGGCTTGGCCCTGATGATCGTCCTAAACCTTTTCCCGGCTGGCGTCATGCAGCTTTACGACGTCGTCCAGAACGGTTACGCGCACGCGAGAAGCCTTGAATTCACGCAGCACGGATTCTTCCACGAGAGCGAATGGGTCCGTATTATCGGCGACATGACATTCATCCTTTTCGGCACGCTGCCATTCGTCGCGGGCGTGATAAAATCGGTCATCAGACGGCGCGCGGCCGTGGAAGCATAGGAGCCTGTCATGGCAGACACGCTTAAACCGGCGGCATTCGACATTTCAACACTGATCCAGTTTGCTGACAGGGGCATCGTCAGCAAGACGATCCACGAATCGCCCTCCCTGAAGCTCGTGCTCTTCTGCTTCGAGCCGAGACAGGCGCTTTCGGAGCACACGGCGCCATTCGAGGCTGTCATCCAGGTTCTTCAAGGAAGCGCCGAGGTCAAGCTCGGCGGCGAACTCTTTCAAGCCACCCCCGGCGCGCTCTACGTCATGCCGGCCGGGCTTGCCCACGCGGTCACGGCAAAAGAGCGCCTCGTTTTCCTTCTCGCCATGACGAGAGCCACCAACATAAAGCAAATCAAGTGAGTCTTTTGAGACCAGGGGAAATGTTATGAACGCAAGAGGGCTTTTCTTGGTGGCGGCCGCGGCTTTCTCAATGTTCGTCATCGTGGGCGCGCAGGAGCAACCTTCTTCCGGGGCGGCGCCCGCCTCGATCGGCGCGGGACAGATGGAGAAACTTCTGGCCGCGACATCCCCCGAAAGCCGGGCCTGCGCGCGGTGCCATGAGAACTCCGCCGCGCCCGTCGTGGTCCAGCAATGGGTGCAGAGCCGCCACGCGCAAAACGGCATAGGCTGTTACGAGTGCCACCAGGCCGACAAAACGGACAAGGACGCTTTCGAACACAACGGCTACACCATCTCGGTCATCGTCACGCCGAAGGATTGCGGGCAATGCCACGACCGGGAAGCCAAGGAGTTCGAGGCAAGCCACCACGCCAAGGCCGCCGAAATCCTTGGCTCTCTGGACAACGTCCTCGGCGACGCGGTTGAAGGCCCCCCGGCAACAAACATGGCTTGCGCGCAGTGCCACGGCAGCACAGTAAGAATCCTCGCTGGAGG